>PLTJ01000324.1 GCA_003164455.1 Acetobacteraceae bacterium | reverse complement strand
GCCGCCATCGGCTCCACGCTCTTGCGGGCGCCGGGCAACAGCAGGCCGACGCAATAGCTGCGGAACGGCACCACCCGGTCGGCGTGGCCCAACGCTGCTGTCAGGCCCTCGACATAGGCCGCCAGTCGTGATTCGCTGCCGCGCGTACCCGATGAAAGACCCACACCCCGCCTCCACGAGTGAGAATCTCCATCCGTACACGCACCTCGTCGAATCGTACAAAAACTTTATGACATAGTAAGACTAGCGGCGGCGGAATACCGGGGGCCGCTTTTCCTTGAACGCCGCCCGGCCCTCGGCTGCGTCCTCCGTGGCGAAGCATATCGTCTGAAGGTCACGCTCGTACCGGATCGCCTGCTCGACGGGCATGGTGAAGGCGGCGCTGAGATTGAGCTTGGCCGTCTCGGCGGCGATCGGCGCGCGGGAGGCGATGACGCTCGCCAGTGCGCGCGCGCGCTCCAACAGGGCGCCGGGTTCGACGACCTCGCTCACCAGGCCCCATGCCAGGGCTTTCGCCGCGTCGATCGGATCGCCGGTCATGATCATCAGAGCCGCGTTGGAGGTGCCGATGGAATGGGCCAGGTAGGTCGCCATGCCGCCGCCGCCGATCCAGCCGAGCTTGATCTCTGGCGCGGCGAACATCGCGTTGCTGGCTGCGATGCGGATGTCACAGCTCATCGCCGTCTCCAGGCCGCCGCCGAGGGCGTAGCCGTTCACCGCGGCGATGGAGGGTTTCAACAGCCGGCGGATCGCGTCGCAGTAGTCCGGCCGGTTGCGGAAGTTCCACGGCGTGTCGTAGCCGTCCAACTCGCGGATGTCCGATCCGGCGCAGAACGCCTTTGGTCCGGCTCCAGTGACGATGACCACGCGGATGGCATCGTCGTCATTGCACCGCTTCACGTGCGCGATGATCGCCGCGGACATCTCCGGAGTGACGGCGTTCAGCTTCTGCGGGCGGTTCAACGTCAATGTGGCGACGGGGCCATCCACGCCGAAGGTCACGTCGTCGGTGTCGGTCTGTATCATGATGTGTCCTCAGAGTTCTGTGGCCGGGGTCCGGCTGTGGGCGTAGAGGTCCTGCAGATCGGCGATGGTGGCTGCCGGCGACGCCCGGCTTTCGAGGGCCTCGCGCAGCGCCGCCGATGCCTGGGCCTGGAAGGCAATATAGCCCGGGTAGCGCGGCCGGACCCAGGCGGCCTCGATGCTGCGCGCCGTGTTGCGATAGAAGTTGCCCCAGCGCCGGTTTACGCCTTCGTCCGCCCAGGCTTCGCGGCGGCTGGGCTGGCCGCTGTGCTCGACGATGAATCCGCGCTGGGTGTCGGCCGACAGCAGCCAGCGGAGATGGTCGAGCAGCGCGGGCGTCGGCGCGCACCGCCGGCTGATCGCCAGCCCGGTGCCCCCGAGCGTGGTGCCGGGCGAGCCGGCCGGCCTCGCGGACGGGGCGTCCCAAAAGATGACGGGACGGGACACGGGAGCCTTCGGCACGGCATAGGGGACGTAGCCGAAGACGAGCGGACAGAGCGCGACCGTATCGTCGGACGCCATCAGCTCGAGCAGCCCGATCGGGTTGAGCGGTTTTGTCACTTCGGGCATGCGCCGGTAGAGAACCGACAGGATTTCCAGCGCCTGGGTCGCGGTCGCCGTTGACAGCAGGCGCTCGGGATCGCGCGACGCTGGCGCCTCCCCGAGTGCGGCCGCGATCGAGAACAGGCTGAGCACAGCATGCGGCCCGGCGACCGAGAGCGCGACCGCGCCGCCGGCGGACAGCGCGATCACCGCCTCCCAGGTCGTCGGCGGCGGACCCGCCAGGCGGTCGGGGCGAGTCGCCATCACCTGGCAGGCAGCATCCAGCGGCAAGGCCCAATGCCGGCCGGCATAGCGGTAGGAGGCCAAGCAGGAACCCACCGTCGCCGCCTGCCATGCCGCAATCTCGGCGACCGTGAACATCTCCTCCAAGGGCCGCAGGCAGCCCGCCGCCACGGCCGCGCCGATGTGCGGATGATCGAGCACCACGATGTCGTAGCGCGCGCAGAGGTCCTCGATCGGATGCGATTCGAACCCCTCGAGCGACTGGCGATCCCAGTGGAGAAGTGTGCCCCCCGCCGCGGCGAGTGCATCGTAGCCGCGCGGGTGGTCCCAGGTCAGGCCATGGAACGGCGGCACGGGCTCAGACCTTGGTCTCGCCTACGACGCCGCGGGCGAGCAGATCGTCGATGCGGGCTTCGTCGTAGCCGAGTCCTTGCAGGACCTCACGGGTGTTCTCGCCGGCCAGCGGCGCGCCGCGCTCCACCGAGGGCGGCGTCTTGGAGAACCGGTAGGGGAAGCCAGGCGCCTTGATGTGGCCTTCGGTCGGATGGTCGTATTCGATGAAGCTGCCGTTGTGGCGGACCTGCGGGTCGGCCAGCAGTTCCTTGTAACCATAGACCGGGCCTGACCAGATGCCGTTGGCGGCGAACAGCGCGAGCCATTCGGCGCTGGTTTTGGCGAGCAGCCGCTCGCGTGTGCGGGCGAAGATGGCGTCGCGTTGGGTCCACGAATCGACTTCGTCCTGCATGTCGGCAAACGACGGTTCGCCGATGAGCTCGCCGAATTTCCTCAGCGGCGGGAACGACACGATGATGAAACCGTCGCTGGTTGCGAAGGCGCCGTATGGCGCACGGATGTAGACGTGGGCGTGGGGTTCGGCGGAACGCGTCTGCGGTTTGCCGGCCACGGTGAAGACCGATAGCTCCTGCATCTGCAGGGCGATGATGTTGTCGAGCATGTTGACCGTGACCATCTGCCCTTCGCCGGTACGCTCGCGATGCAGCAGGGCGGCGAGGATGCCTTCGAAAGCCGCCGAAGCGGCGGTGGCGTCGATCAGGAACTGGCCGGCGGCGGTCGGCGGCTCGCCGGCGCGGCCGTTCGACAGCATCGCACCGGACAGGCCTTGCAGGATCAGGTCCTGGCCGGGCCAGTTGACGTAAGGGCCATCCTCGCCATAGCCGGAGAGCGACAGATAGACCAGGCGCGGATTGACGGCGGCGAGACTTTCGTAGTCCACGCCAAGGCGTTTGGCGACGCCGGGGCGGTAGTTCTGGAGGAAGACGTCGGCCGTTTTGGTCAACTCGAGCAGGATGGCCTTGCCGTCAGCGGATTTCAGGTCGATCGCGAGCGAGCGCTTGTTGCGGTTGAGCGAGAGGAAGGAAACATTGATCCGGTTGCCCTGGGCGCCGCCGGCCGAGACGTGGCGCTGCCATTCCCCGGTGACCGGTTCCACTTTGATGACTTCGGCGCCGAGGTCGCCCAGGCGTTGGGCGGCGAAGGGGCCGGCCATCGCGATGGAGCAGTCGAGTACGCGATAGCCGGCGAGTATTTTCTTTGTATCGGGAGGCATTGTTCTCAATTCCAGGAATATTCTAGACGGGACTGTCTGTAGTTTCGATTTGTGCCGGATTGTTGAGCGGCGCTTTATAGACCGCCAGTGCTGTCACCAGACCATAGAAGATCACCAGCAAGGACACCGGCCAGGGCGCATGTGCCCAGGCGAGCAGCGCGGTGGCGACCAGGGGCAGGGGGCCGGCGATCACGGCGCCGGTGATCTCACGCGCCACCGCGATACCGGTGTAGCGGATCTGCACCGGGAACAATTGGATGTAGAACCCGGGCTGAGAGCCGAACACGGCGCGCTCGCCCAGATGACCGATGATCACGGCAGCCCAGATGATCAAGGGATTGCCGGTGTCGAGCAGCATAAAGAACGGAAAGGCGAACAGTGCGCAGAACAACGCGCCGCCGATCATCACGGCCTTGGCGCCGATACGATCGGACAAGGCGCCGAAATAGAGCGCGGCGACCGACCCGAAGATGCCGGACAGGACGCCGCCGATCAGGGCCGTCGAGGTCGGCAAATGCAGCTTCTGCGTCACGTAGGCGAAGGCGAAAATCTGGAATACGTAAGACAGGTTCGGCACGAAATTGATGCCCATGCCGGCCAGCAGCCTGCCGGGATGGTTGCGGATCAGGTCGCGGACTGGGGTTCGCGTCACCTGCCGGGTGGCCTTCGCCTTCACGAAGTCGGCCGTTTCGGCGACTTTCGCGCGGATGAACATGCCGGGGATCAGAACGACGAGGCTTAGCAGGAAGGGGATGCGCCAGCCCCAGGACAGGAACTGGTCGTTGGGCATCAGCGTGAACAGCAACAGCACGCCGGTGGCGAGCACGAAGGAGAAGTCGACAGCGGCGGCCGGGAAGGCGGCGAACAACCCCCGCCGCGCGGCGGCGGACTCGCCGGAAACCAACACGGCGCCCCCATACTCGGCGCCGGCGCCGAAGCCCTGCAAAACGCGGATGACGAGCAACAGAATCGGCGCCCAGATGCCGATCTGGCCGTAGCTCGGCAACAGCCCGATGGCGGCCGTGGCGAGGCCCATCAACAACAGCGTTATCAGCAGCACGGGTTTGCGCCCGATCCGGTCGCCCAGGCGGCCGAAGAAGATGCCGCCGATAGGCCTGACGGCGTAGCCGAGGGCGAAGGTTGCGAAAGACGCCAGCGTGCCGGCGAGCGGATCGAACTGCGGGAAGAAGAGCTTGCTGAAAATGAGCGCCGACGCCGCGCCATAGAGGATGAAGTCGTACCATTCGATGACAGTGCCGGCGGTAGCGGCGATGACCGCGCGCCATACGATCGCGGAGCCCGGGGGCGGATTCTCTTGGACCATTTCCATCTCCATGGCCAACGGCGGAGAGCGGCAGCGTTGGCGTTTGCTTGCGGCATCGCAATATGGCGGCGCTAACATTCGAGTCAATCGGTAATTTGCAGTTTTTGCCGGATTCGATCATTGTTTGACGGAACTCCTGGATTTTGGTGGTAAAGAAGGAACAATCCCACCGGGATGCAACGATACGTCGGCAAAAATGTTAGCGTTCACATTGTCGCTTCGGCGGCCGCTTCCGCCCCGGCACCGCAGCGCCGGATCGCGGACGGTTGCCGCACGACGGTTCCTGTGCATTGGTTCGGCCATGAGCAAAACCCTGCTGCCGCCCAAGAGAAGCCGTCTGGAGGACGTGGCGCGTCAGGCCGGCGTGTCGGCGCAAACAGTGTCGCGGGTGCTGCGCAAACCTGGCCTGGTGGCCGAGGCCACCCGCCAGCGCGTGCAGAGCGTAATCGATCGGCTCGGCTACCTGCCGGACCTGGTCGCCAGCAATCTGGCGACCAGCTCAACCCGGATGGTCGCCGCCATCATCCCCTCGTTGGCCTCGTCCGTGTTCGCCGATACGATGCAGGCCCTCTCCGCCACGCTCGCCACCAACGGCTACCAGTTGCTGATCGGCGACAGCAATTATTCACCGGAGCATGAGGACGAACTGGTGCAGGCCATGCTGGGGCGCCGGCCGGACGCCATCGTCCTGACCGGGACCAGCCGCAGCAAGAAGGTCAGGGCCTTGCTGGCGCGCGCCGGCGTCCCGGTGGTGGAGACCTGGAACCTGACGGCGAATCCCATCGATCTCTGCGTCGGGTTTTCCAATCACGCCGCCGGATTCGACATCGCGCGTTACATTTTCAGGCGCGGCTACCGCCGGGTCGCCTTCATCGGGCGCCTGCGCAACGACCCGCGTTCCGAGGACCGCCTGCGGGGCTTCAGGGAAGGATTGCGCGGCCACGGCATGAGCTCGGTCAGGGTGATCGAGGTCGGCGATCCGGCGAGCCCGGAGGTCGGTGCCGCCGGCATCGATGAGTTGCTGCGACGTTACCCCGATGCCGACGCCGTGTTCTTCGGATCCGACCGGCTGGCGATCGGCGGGCTGCTGGCCTGCGTCCGCCGCGGCATCGCGGTGCCGGAACGCCTGGCCATCGTCGGTTTCGGCGATTTCGAGATATCGTCGTTGACCATGCCATCGCTCACCACGATTGCCGTGCCGACCTGGGAAATCGGCAGCATCACGGGCGAGCTTGTGCTGGCACGGCTGGCCGGCCGGGAGATCCCCGAACGGATCGTCGATCTGGGATATCGCTTCATCCAGCGCGAAAGCGCCTGATCCACGACAACGCCGGCGCGGCGTCCGTACCTTGCCTTGATTCGGATCAACGGCGATGGTCACGTTAACATATAGCATGCGCACTCCGACATTGTCGCAGACACCATGTTGCGGCCGCGGAGGTGTATCGCTTAGCAGGATGCCTCTGTAGCGGACCTTTGGAAGGCTCATACCAACCGTCTGAAGGCCTGACTCTTCAGGGGCACGGAAT
>PLTJ01000204.1 GCA_003164455.1 Acetobacteraceae bacterium | reverse complement strand
ACCTGCGCGAAGGCGCCGGGGGCGTGGATGTTGAAGACGATGATGGGCAGGCGATTCTCGCGCGCGAGACTGATCGCGGAAGCATCCATCACGGCCAGATCGCGGGCCAGCACATCATGGTAGGTAAGCTGCTCGAAGCGTTCGGCATCGGGGTTCTTGCGCGGGTCGGCGGCATAGACGCCGTCCACCTGGGTGCCCTTCAGCAGGGCGTCGCAGCTCATTTCGGCGGCGCGGAGCGCGGCCGCGGTGTCGGTGGTGAAGAAGGGGTTGCCGGTGCCGGCGGCGAAGATCACCACCCGTCCCTTCTCCATGTGCCGCTCAGCGCGGCGGCGGATATAGGGTTCGCAGACGCTGGCCATCGGAATGGCGGACTGCACCCGCGTCGGCACGCTGCGCTGCTCCAGCGCGTTCTGCATGGCCAGCGCGTTCATCACCGTGGCCAGCATGCCGATGTAGTCGGCCTGGGCGCGGTCCATGCCGCCGGCGGCAGCCGAGACGCCGCGGAAGATGTTGCCGCCGCCGATCACCAGGCAGACCTGCACGCCCATCGCGACGACATCAGCGACGTCGGTGGCGATGCGGGTTACCGTGTCGGTATCGAGCCCGTAGTCGCGCCGCCCCATCAGGGCCTCGCCGGACACCTTCAGCAAGACACGCTTGTGGGTTGGGATCGGGCTCATTGTTCCGTACTGTTGACGCGCCGGCACGCTACAGGGCTGCCTCGCGCCGGACAAGTGAGGGGGTGCCGGCACGCACGCACAGGACCGGTGCGTGCCGGGATCGATGCCCCGGGGGTCAGGCGGCCGGCGGCTTGGGCGCGGTGGAGGCGACCGCCGCCACCTCGGCGGCGAAGTCGTCGCTGCGGCGGGCGATGCCCTCGCCAAGCTGGAAGCGCGCGAAGCCGACCAGCCCCGCGCCGGCCTTCTTCATGACCGCGCGCACCCGGCTTTCGCCGTCGTGCACCCAGACCTGCTCCAGCAGCACCACNNCGGCCCTCGACCATCTTCTCGATGATCGGCTCGGGCTTGCCGGAAGCGCGGGCCTGCTCGGCGAGCACCGCTTTTTCGCGCTCCAGCGCGGCGCCATCGACCGAGTCGACATCCAGCGCGTCGGGACGGGCGGCGGCGACGTGCATGCCAACCTGGTGGCCGAGCCGTTCCAGCTCGGTCTGTTCGGAGCTACCTTCGATGGCGACGAGCACGCCGATCTTGCCCAGGCCCGGCTTCACCGAGCCATGTATATAGGTGGCGACCACGCCGTGTGGCACCGTGAGCACGCGGGCGCGGCGGAGGTTCATGTTCTCGCCGATGGTGCCGACCAGGTGGGTCAACTGCTCGGCAACCGTCCGGCCGGTGCCCGGGTAGGGGGCGGCCTTGATCGCCTCGAGGCTTTCGCCGACATCGAGCGCGACCTTCGCCACATCGGCGACGAAGGCCTGGAAGGTGGCGTTGCGGGCGACGAAGTCGGTCTCGGCGTTGACCTCGACCATGGCCCCCCGGTTGGCCGCCGAGGCGACCCCGATCAAACCTTCGGCGGCGATGCGGCCCGACTTCTTGGCGGCGGCGGACAGGCCCTTCTTGCGCAGCCAGTCGATCGCCGCCTCCATCTCGCCGGCGGCTTCGACAAGCGCCTTCTTGCAGTCCGAAAAGCCTGCGCCAGTGCGATCGCGCAGATCCTTCACCAGCGCGGCCGTGATCTCGGCCATGATCGTCTCTCCTGTGTTCGTGCTCAAACGGTGGGCTGGGCGGCGGGCTCGGCCTCGGGCGACGGCAGCGGTTCCGGGGGCAGTTCCTCGGCGCCGCCGATGTCGCGGCCGGAGGCGAGCATCTCGGCGGAGATGCCGTCCAGCACCGCGCCGGCGATGAGGTCGCAGTACAACGTGATGGCGCGGATGGCGTCGTCGTTGCCCGGGATCGGGTAGGTGACGCCCAACGGGTCGGAGTTGCTGTCGAGCACGGCGACCACCGGGATGCCGAGCTTGGTGGCTTCCTCGACCGCCAGCTTTTCCTTGTTGGTGTCGATGATGAACAGGATGTCGGGCAGCCCGCCCATGTCCTTGATGCCGCCGAGCGCGCGCTCCAGCTTCTCGCGGTCGCGGGTGATGTCCAGCACCTCTTTCTTGGTCAGGCCCTGGGTATCGCCGGAGAGCATGTCGTCGATCTGGCGCAGCCGCTTGATGCTGCCGGTGATCGTCTTCCAGTTGGTCAGCATGCCGCCGAGCCAGCGGTGGTTAACGTAGTACTGGCCGCAGCGCTTGGCGCTTTCGGCGACGTATTCGGCGGCGGCACGCTTGGTGCCGACGAACAGCACGCGCCCGCCGCCGGCGACCACGTCGCGCACGGCGCGCAGCGCCCGGTCGAGCATGGGCACGGTCTGCTGCAGGTCGATGATGTGGATCTGATTGCGTATGCCAAACAGATACGGCCCCATGCGCGGGTTCCAGCGCCGGGTGTGGTGGCCGAAATGAACGCCGGCTTCGAGCAGCTGGCGCAGGGTGAATTCGGGCATCGCCATGAGCGTGACCTTTCCTTCCGTCCGGTTGAGCCTCCGCAGGGCCAAAATGCCATAACGACACCGGATCCGGACCTCGGGAGGAGGCCGGAAGGCGCCCTGCGTGTGAATTACCGGCAGCATCACCACCGGCGGGCGGGATATGACGCACAGCGGCGGGAAAGGCAAGCAGGAAGCCCAGGACGCCGCCTGAACACCCCGCGCTTTGCGTTCCATTAATCCCTGTGTGGCAACAATATTCCCGGACCTGTTATGCGATGTCGCAAAACAGGCTGTGCGTAAGGGCAGCCATACGGCGGATGCCGGTAGCCCAAGCGGGGTGCTGTCGATGTTGGACGTCACGGACCATCGTTCGTCGCCTGCGTCACCGGCCCAGGAGCCGGCGCCGGCGCGCCGCCCTGACAACAACGAGCGCTTTGTTGCCTTCGCCTTCGCCGGCGCGGACATGGTGATCGAGACCGATGCGAGCGGCACCGTGACCTATGCGGCCGGCGCTTTCCGCAGCAAGTTCGGGCGCCCGCCCGAGGCGTTCATCGGTCATGCGGTGCGCGAGGTCGTGGCACCGGTGGACCACGAGGCGCTGGATAGCGCGCTCGCGCTGCTGGTGGAGCGCGGTCGCCTGCTGCCGCTGATGATCCGGCTGTCGGACCCCTCGCGGACACCCCTTGCCCTTGCCGGCATGGCGCTGCCCACGGCGGGCGTTTCCCGGCGTCTGTGCCTGAGCCTGGCCCGGCCACCGGCGCCGCTGGCTAGCGTGCGGCACACCGCCAGCACGCCGCATGCGCTGGCCCGCGCGACGGAGGCGCGGCTGCGCACCGGGATCGTCTGCGATCTCGGCCTGGTTGAAATAACCGGCAAAGGCAGCGTGGTGATTTCGTCGAGCGAGGCGATCGGGCAGGCGATCGAGGCCGCGGCCCCCGACTCGCTCGCCAGCGAGATCGCGCCCGGCCGGTTTGGTCTGCTCGGCCCCGGCGGGACCGACCTGCTTTCGATCGCCACCCTGCTGGAGAAGGCGCTGCGCAAACAGGGCGTCGAAGTCTCCGTCGCGGCCCGCCAGCTGCCTTTGGCCGCCGAGGAACTGACCCCGGTGCAAACCGCGCGGGCGTTACGCCAGGCGCTGAACGTCTTCGCGCGCGAGGGCACGGGCGGCCTCGGCCGCGCCGGATTTGACGGCGGCCTCGCCGGCTACATCCGCCGCGCCGGCACCCAGGCCGCCAGCCTGCGGAAAGCGATCCGGGGCACCAATTTCAGCCTGTCCTTCCAGCCCATCGCCGCGCTCGCCAACGGCGTGCCACACCATTTCGAGGCGCTGATCCGCCCGAAGCCGATAGAGGACTGCGTGTTCTCGGGGCCGCAGGAGTTCGTCATGCTGGTGGAGGCGCTCGGGCTGGCCGACGAACTCGACCTGGCGGTCACCCGGCTCGCCTGCGAGGCGGCCGGCAAGGCCGCGACCCCGGTTGCCTTCAACCTGTCCGGCCAGTCGGTGCAGGACGCCGGCTTCCGCGATCGCCTGATCAGGCTGCTGACGGCAAGCCCGGCGCGCAAAGCCGGCCTCATCATCGTCGAGATGACGGAAACGGCGGAGATCGAGGTGGTGGAGGAAGCGGACCGCACCGCGAAAGCACTGCGATCCCTCGGCATCCCGTTCTGCCTCGACGATTTCGGGGCCGGAGCCGCCGACATCCGGCTGCTGCGCGCGCTCAGTCCCGATATCGTCAAGCTGGACGGCTCCTACATTCCGGGCATCGCGGAGGACGGACGGGAACGCGCCTTCGTCGCCGGGATGGTCGAGGTCGTCCGCGCGGCCGGGGCCGAGATCGTCGCCGAAAGGGTCGAAATCGAAGCCGAGGCGGAAGTTCTGCGGTCGCTCGGCGTGCAGTACGGCCAGGGCTGGCTGTTCGGCCGTCCCGGTCCGCTACCGGGCGCGAAGCCGGGCAGCCCCGGCGGGGCCACCAGCCGCCCCGGCGAAATGGAAATCTGGAGCTGACGCGACCGGTCCCGCCCGCCACTATGTCCGGCGGATCGCGGAAGGAAAGCGCCATGACCCTGGACTCCCACGTTGCCGAGGCGTTGTCGGGCGTGTCCACGGCAACGCTGACCACGGTGCTGCTGAAGCGGGGGCTGCGTAACATCTGGATGCGCGGCACCGCGCCGCTGCGTCCGGGGCAGCCGCGCCGGGTGGGCCGCGCCTTCACGCTTCGCTTCGTGCCGGCGCGCGAGGACCTCGCCACGCCGGCATCCTGGTCCGCGCCGAAATCCACCCGCACCGCGATCGAGGCCATGCCGGCCGGCTGCATCGCCGTGGTGGACGCCATGGGCTTCGCCGATGCCGGCATCTTCGGCGACATCCTGTGCGCCCGCATGGTCCGGCGCGGCGTGGCGGGGCTGGTGACCGACGGGGTGGTGCGCGACCTCGCCGGTGTGCTCGCCACCGGGCTGGTGGTGTGGTGCCGCGGTGCGGCGGCGCCGCCCGCGGTGGCGGGGCTGACCTTCGTGGACTGGCAGCAGCCGATCGGCTGCGGCGGGGTGGCGGTGTTCCCCGACGATGTGGTGGTGGCGGATGGGGACGGCGCGGTGGTGATCCCGCAGGCGCTGGTCGATGCCGTCCTCGCCGAGTCGGTGGAGCAGGAGCGGCTGGAGGGCTGGATCATGGGCGAGGTGGCGCGCGGCGCGGCGCTGCCCGGGCTGTATCCGCCGAATGCGGAGGCGAAGGCGCGCTACGAGGCCTGGGCAAAGGGACAGAAATAGCGCTGGTCCCGGTCTTCTTTTGCTTGACGCCGGGGGGCGGATTGGCCCCCTTTTGTGGCGGGCATTCCACCCAGAGGAGCATCGCCATGGCGAAAGGTCAGAAACGCAGCGGACGGGAACCGAAGAAGCCGAAAGCCTCGAAGTCGGCCGCGACATCGGCCACCCCGCCCGGCTTCGGCACGCTGCGGCCGGAAAGGCCGCTGCCGCAGAAGGCCCCTCCCACCACCAAATAGTCTCTCCGGCGCGGGGCCGCTGGCCGGCGGTTGCTGGACGTTCCGGCCTCGTGCCGCCCTGTCCGCGGCGAGGAGTGTGCCCCGATGTCCCAGGTCCTGACGCGGCCCCCCGCCGTCACGTTCTTGCCGCAGAAGCAGGCGGCCAAGCCGGCCCTCAACCGGCTGCGGGTGGTCAGCGACTTCGAGCCCAGCGGCGACCAGCCGACCGCCATTCGCGACCTGGTCGCTGGCGTGGTGGCCAGCGAGCGCGACCAGGTGCTGCTGGGCGTCACCGGTTCGGGCAAAACCTTCACCATGGCGAAGGTGATCGAGGCGGTGCAGAAGCCGGCCCTGATCCTGGCGCCGAACAAGACCCTGGCCGCCCAGCTCTACGGCGAGATGAAGGCGTTCTTCCCGGACAACGCGGTCGAATATTTCGTCAGCTATTACG
>PLTJ01000147.1 GCA_003164455.1 Acetobacteraceae bacterium | reverse complement strand
CCGATGATCACCACCATCGTCATCAACGAGGCGGCCATCAGCATCCCCGGGATGATGCCGGCCAGGAACAGCCGGCCCACCGAGGTGTCTGACGTCACGCCGTAGATCACGACGGGCATGCTCGGCGGCACGATGGCGCCGACGGTCGAGGCCGACGCGTTGATCGCCGCTGCCGTTTCGGGCCGGTAGCCAGCGCGCTTCATGGCGCGGATCTCGACGGCACCGGTTCCCGCCGCGTCGGCGACGGCGGAGCCGGCCATGCCAGCGAAGATGAGGCTGGACAGGATGCTGGCCTGCGCATAGCCGCCGCGCAGCGAGCCCATCACCGCGGTGGCGAAGCGCACGATACGGTCGGTGATCCGAGCCGTGCTCATCACATTGCCCATGAAGATGAACAGCGGCGCGGCGACGAACGGAAAAGAGTTCATCGTCTGCGACATCTTCTGCGGCACGATCAGGGGCGACAGGCCGGACAGCAGGACGAAGGCCAGCGACGCCACACTCATGGCGGCGAACAGCGGCACACCGTTGAGGACGGCGAACAGCCACACCGCGCCGATCTCGAACATCAGGTTGGTCATCGGATGTCGACCCCGAGGTTCGAGTCATCGGGCCGCTTCCGGTGCCACAGCGCATCGACCGCCGCTTGCAGCGCCATCAGCAATGAAGCCGGGATCAAAGGGAAATACAGCCAGACCATCGAGACGGGCAACACTGTGGCGGCGAGGCCGGCGCTCCGGCGCACCAGCGCCACCGCCAAGCCGGCGACAGTCAGGCCGAACACCACGATCACCAGTTGAATCACCAGTTCGGTCGTCTCCCACAACCTGGTGGACAGCAGGTCGTGGAAGAAGCGGATGCGCACATGCGCGCGAGACCGGCCAGCGATCATCCAGCCGGTCGCGGCAAGCCAGGACATCAAAAAGCGGGTGCCCTCGTCGGTATAGATGCTCGGATTGCCCCAGGCACGAGTGACCACGCCCCACATCACGCAGCACAGCAACGACATCAGCAGCACGCAGGCGAGCACCCTCAAGGTCGCGTCGAAGCCGCGCAGCATGACTAGGCGGAGATGGCCTTTTCCCACAGGCCCTTCCCCCATTTCGCTTCGAAGAGGCGCGGCATCGCGTCGATCACGGGCTTGCGGAAGCTTTCAATGTCAGGCTCGATCACGGTCATGCCGCCCTTGGCGAAGGTGTCGGCCAATCCCTTCTCCTGGTTGACGATCGCATCGTTCTGCTCCGTTGCGTGCGTGGCAATCGAGGCCCGCAACAATTCCTGCTGCTTGGCGTCGAGGGACTTCCAGGTAGTCTCGTTGATCACGATCATGCGTGGCGAAATGATGTGCGCGGTCAGCACCAGGTATTTCTGCACTTCGTTGAACTTACTGGCCTGGATCGTCGGCAGCGGATTCTCCTCGCCGTCCACTGCGCCCTGGCTCAAGGCCAGATAGAGCTCGCCGATATTGAGCGGGGTCGGCCTCGCGCCCCAGGCTTCCGCCATGGCGCGATAGATATCGACCTCTGGGACGCGCAGCTTGAAGCCTTTCATGTCGTCCACCGTGTGCACGGGGCGCGATCCGGAGGTCAGTTGTCGCGTGCCGTAGTAGGTCGAACCGATCATCCGCATGTCGCGCTCGCGGATGAGTTGGTTGATCATGCCGTCCATCAGCGGGGCAGCCATGGCGCGACGCATATGCGCCACGTCACGCCACAGATACGGTGCCTCGAGGATGGAGAACGGTACGACAAACTGGCTGAACGCCCCGGGGCTCTCACTTACCATCTGGGTCGCGCCGAGCGAGACTGCCGCGACGGTGTCGGCCGTCGAGCCGAGTTGGCCGCCGGGGAAAACCTGGATGTCCACGGCCCCGCCGGTCTGCTCCTTCATGTCGGACGCCACCTTGTACATCAAACTGACTTCGGGATGGCTTACCGCCATCGCGTCGCTCCAGCGGATGACTGTTGCTGCCCGGGCCCGCCCGGTGATGGCAAATACGGAAGCGGCGACGAGAGCGCCGCGTCGAGTCACGGGAATACTCATTGGATGTTTCTCCCTGCGATAATTGTCAGCCAAGTAGTTACGTATACAGTATGTTCGGCCTTTAGAGCCGTGCCGGCGCGCCGACCGTCGTTCGGCCGACGCACCGGTATGACAGCGACTTACGCGCGTGGGATGCGCTCCAACCGCCGGTCGTGCCCCAGCGCCACCAGCACTACTGCCGAGATCAGGGGCGCGGCGGATATCACCAACAGTGCGACCTGGTCCCGGCCGCCGGAGGCGTCCTTGATCAGCCCGAACAGGGTGGGGGCCACCAATCCACTGATGTTGCCCACCGAGTTGATCAGCGCAATGCCGCCCGCCGCGGCGAAGCCGGACAGCATAGCCGTCGGTATCGGCCAGAAGAGCGGGCCAAACGACTGCACCGCTGCGATCCCCACGATCAGCGACACCGTCATGATCACCGTATGGTCCGCGCCGACCAGGCTGCAGGTCGCCAGCCCTAGGGTGCCCACCACGCAGGCCCCGGCGGCATACACCGTACGGTTGCCAGTGCGATCCGAACGCAGGCTGAAGAAGACCATTGCCACGAGCCCAACCACGTACGGCAACGCGGCGACATAGCCGGTCATCTGTATCGATACGCCGAACGCCCTAATTATTTGCGGCAGGAAGAACGCCACAACGGTACTCGCCGAAGTATAGCCGAAATACACCACGACGAACAGCCAGACGCGCGGATTGAGCAGCGCCTCGACAACCCCATAGCGGTGCACCGCCTCGCGCTGTTCGTTCTCCGAATCCAGCCGGCGCTGTAACCACACGCGTTGCTCGGGACGCAACCAGGCCGCGTCGCGCGGTCGGTCGGTCATATACGCCCAGAAGACAAAGCTCATGATGAGCGCCGGCACCGCCTCGACCAGAAACAGCAATTGCCAGCCCTGCATGCCGAACAACCCGTCCCAGGTCAGCAGCCAGGCCGACAGCGGCGGACCGAGGATCAGCGAGATCGTCTGGGCCGTCATGAAATACGCCACCATGCGCGCACGGTAATAGGATGGGAACCACCAGGTCAGGTAAATCAAGATGCCCGGGTAGAATCCTGCCTCGGCCACACCGAGCAGGAAGCGGATGCCCGCGAAGCTCCAGTCGTTCCAGACGAAGGCGGTAAAGCCGGAGACGATGCCCCAGGTGAACAGGATGCGCGCCATCCAGCGCCGTGCGCCGATCTTCGCCAGGATCAGGTTGCTCGGGACCTCGAACACGAGGTAGCCGGCGAAGAACAAGCCCGCGCCAAAGCCGAACGCCGTGGACGAGAGGCCGATCGCCTTGTTCATCGTCAGCGCGGCAAAGCCGACATTCATCCGGTCGATATAGTTACAGAAATAGCCCACAATGAGCAGCGGCATGAGCCGCCAGACGACACGGTGGATGGTTTCAAGTTCCAGCGGCTCGATAACGGCGACTGGAGGCGGCAGCGTTTCGGCGGGGCCGACGGGAATGGCCTGGCTCATGGACTGTTTCCTCGTTGCTTGCCCTCGCAAGGCGCGAGGGGATGTTGCGCCGGCGGTTGAAGGCTAACGGAGCGGCGTTGCGCTCCCGGGCGAGGCGGCCGTGCGCGTCGCAACCTGTTGACGTCGATACGCCCGACCGGCCCGGCCGGCAACACCCTCTTTCCGGTCACCTGAGCCGCCGCCACGAACGCGGCGCGCCAGCGGAGGCAGTCGATGCCGCCGCAAGCAATCACGCTCTAGAAGCGCGACGATCAGCGATCGGTAAACAACGCCAGGGCGGCTTCGGGGTCGAACGGATGAGCGCGGGCAACCTCCGGGCGGAACTCGCCAACGCCGAAGCCTGGCAGAGCCGGAATGTCCGTCGTCGGTCTGGGCTTGAGCGAACACGCAGTTGCGCCAGTGCATGGCAACCACATAGACGGTGACCGAGCTGATACGGCAGTCACGAGGGGCACCCGTGGGCAGTGCCATCGAAAGCGTCTCCTGCAAGTGTCGGGGATCGGATCGGCGCGACGGGGAACGGTCGGCCGGATGGCCAGCGGATGCCTTCCAGTTGGCAACGGGTGGTCTGTTCGCCGGCGACATATGGGGCGGTGAGATAGGCCATGACCGCAAGCCTCAGCGAGGACCGGGCCGTGCATCTCGTGCCGCGCGATGTCAAGTATACAATCCTCCTTCGAAACGCACGCGATGGCGCCGCCGGGGGGACCGTAGTATGCCTCTTCCCTATCGGGGAGTTTCCACCCGACGGGCGAAAGGCGATTGCGTGCACGCCACCCATCGGCTGAACCGACAGCAGCGGGGCTGCCGGTTCAGCCTCTGATTGGAAGGACTGCCAATGTCTCCCCATCGTATCGCGGTGATCGGCCTCGGCGCGATCTCGTTCCGGGCGCACTTGCCGGTGATCGCCGGGCATCCGGGCTTCGAGATTGTTGCCAGCGCGGATCCGCGCCCGGTAGCCACCTCGATTGGCGGGCGGCAGTACCGCGACTATCGCGAGATGCTGGCTGCGGAGTCCGCGATCGAGGCGGTTGCCATCTGCACGCCACCGGATGTGCGTTGCCGCATCGCGCTGGATGCGATCGCGGCGGGCAAGCATGTTTTGCTGGAAAAGCCGCCGTTTTCGACGCTTGGCGAGTTTCGCCTGGTTCGACAGGCGGCCGAGCGCGTCGGGGTGACGCTGATGGTCAGTTGGCACTCCCGATTCGGTCTCGCCGTCGAACGCGCCCGCGAGATCCTCGCCGACCAGCAGGTGGCAAGCGTGGAGATGATCTGGAAGGAGAACGCCGCCGCGATTCATGCCGACAAGGGTTGGATGTGGAAGATCGGCGGCTTCGGCGTCCTCGATTTCGGCATCAACGGAATTTCGATCCTGACGCGGATACTCCCGATGCCGTTGGTGGTTCGCGCCGCGACACTGTGGACACCGGATGGTGCGCAGACACCGGTCGCCGCGGAGATCGATTTTGCCGGCTTGCGGGAAGAGGATCGCCTGCATGCCGAGATCGACTGGCGCTCAACGACCGAAATACGCACCATCGAAATCGTGACCCGGACCGGACGGCGGCTGTGGATGCCGATCACCGGGCACCATCTCGAAGTCGACGGAACCGTTCTCGCCGACGAGGGAAACCTTGAATATCAGCGGCTGTACGATCGTTTCGCCGCGTTGATCGACAGCGGCGAGTCCGAACTGGACGATTCGCCGCTGGTTCTTATTGCCGACGTGTGTCTGATCGGCCGCAGGTTGTCGGCCGGCGCCGCCATCTGATCGTGGCGACACGCCGGCATGTTGCTGCCAAGCCATGGCGGACTGGACAGGGATGTTGCCTCATGAACGCCGAAGACGCCGTCTATCCGAGCCTGCGCGGGTGGGCCGTGTTCATCACCGGGGGGGCGAGTGGCATCGGCGAGTCGATCGTCGCGCACTTTGCCGCCCAGGGCGCGCGCGACCCCCGGACGGGCCAGCATCGCGCTCGACGGCGAAACACTGCGGGGCAGCTTCGACAATTTCCATGACCGTGCCGCCGCGCGGGTGCTGAGCGCGTTCGCCATCGATACCGCCCACGTCGCCGCAATCATCCGTGTCCAGCGCAATGTCTTTACCCGCAACAGCAAGACCGGCTTGCTGCACCACTCCGCGGAGACCGCCTTCTATGTTTCCAACACGCCGCTCACCGCGGCGCGCGCTGCCGTGGCTATTCGAGGGCATTGGCGGATCGAGACCACGTCCCACTATAGCCGCGACGTGACCTTCGGCGAGGACCGCTCGCGCATCCGCACCAACCCCGGCGTATTCGTCCGACTGCGCAGTTTCGCCTTCAACATCCTCAGCGACCGTTTGAGAATGGTTGTGGCGGCTCGAGGCGGGATGATTCAAGCTCGGGATGTGGACCCGAGAGACCCGTGGCCGGATGGCCGACATTGCCCGCAAGACCAAGCGGTATCCGACTGACCTGACGGACGAAGAGTGGGAGCGCATTCAGCCGCTGCTGCCCAAGCCGCCGAAACGCGGGCGAAAAGTCAGCGTCGACCTGCGCGAGATGCTCAATGCCATCCGCTATATGGCGCGCAGCGGCGGCGGCTGGCGGATGCTGCCGACGAATTTCGGCCCATGGCAGACCGTCTACTGGTGGTTCCGCCGTTTCGTGCGGCGCATGTTGTTCCAGACCATCCACGACGTCTCGCTGATGCTTGACCGTGAGCGCGTTGGGCGGGAGGCCAGCCCGTCCGGCGGCGTGCTCGACAGCCAGACCGTCAAAGCNNTCCGACAGTGCCGGGGCGCAGGCCATTCTCGACGCCGTGCGCAAGCGCTGGCCATGGCTCAAGCACCTGTTCGCCGATGGCGCCTATGATCGCACCAAGCTGCTCGACAAGGCGGCATTCCGCGACTTCGTGCTGGAGATCGTGCGTCGGACCGACACCGAGCCGGGCTTCAAGGTGCTGCCACGACGCTGGGTGGTCGAGCGTACCTTCGGCTGGATGACACGCTGGCGCAGGCTCGTGCGCGAC
This sequence comes from Acetobacteraceae bacterium, assembly GCA_003164455.1. Lineage (GTDB taxonomy): Bacteria > Pseudomonadota > Alphaproteobacteria > Acetobacterales > Acetobacteraceae > Rhodovastum. The sequence continues at coordinate 10 of PLTJ01000147.1, read as the reverse complement.
TACGAAACCC
>PLTJ01000307.1 GCA_003164455.1 Acetobacteraceae bacterium | reverse complement strand
CGCGTGCCCACCGGCTGCGATCAGCTTCCGCACCCTATTCCTGTACGCCGAGGCGGACGATGAGCAATCCAGCGGCCTCGCCACCGTGCTGGACGTGCTGCGCACCAAATGGCGGGAGGGATGCAAGGCCGCCGACGTGGCAATGTTCGCGGGACAGGCTACCCAGGAAACGATCGAGTTTAAGGCGGCGCTCGAACAGGCCAGCGGCAAGCCCATGCCGATCATCACCCCCACCACGATCACCTGGCGCCTCAAGGCGTTGAAGGATGCGCCGGTGCTGATCGAAGGCGCGACGCTCGCCCTGCGTTACGTGCCAGACAGGACAAAGAACGGTGGCACGTTTATCGTTCGGGACGTGCGGCGATGAACGCAACCTACGCAATTTACGCATCCATTTGGCTAATGCCGATTCTGGAAAGGGCATTCACTGACCCCGGTTTATCCCTCCCTTGCCCGCGACGTAGGCTAAAAGGTTGCGTTGAATGCGTAGGATGCGTGCGACCCGTCCTGCCGCACTCGGCAGACCCGCCGCGACGCTTCCGCCGCCGCGATGTTTCCGACGCCAGCCTGGGAGCCGCGCGCCGTGATCGGTAGGACATCACCATCACCGGCGCCAGCGACGCTCGCGGAGAGGCTCGCCGACGTCGCCCGCCGGTTGCAAAAGCTGGCGCCCGACCGGCGAGACCCGGAACGCTACTTCGTTGAAAAGTCAGAGTTGCTTCACGACCTGCGCCAGATCGCCGCGACGCCCGATGCCACCGCGCCGGCACCGGGCCGCGCCGTCCGGGTGACGCGCCCATGAAAACCATGAGCATCACCGTCAAGCGCCGCCAGATCGACCTCGCCGTGGCGAAGCCGCCGCCGAGCGATCAGGAGGCGGGCAGCGCCGAGCGCACGAGGCTCTATCATTCCGGCCGCTGGCAACGCGCCCGCCGCCGGTTCCTGACCGCGCATCCCCTGTGCGTGGAGTGCGAGGCAGCCGGCTTCGTGGTGGCCGCTGTCGCCGTCGACCACCGCGACGGACACCGCTGCGCGGACTGGCGCCGCCGCTTTTGGGACGAGACGACGTGGCAACCGCTTTGCCTGGATTGCCACAACCGCAAGTCGGCGGCCGAGCTGGCGGACTGGAACAGGGCCGCCGGCACAGCCGCAGCACAACCGCAGGACACTTGGCTGCCCGGTTCCACAACCCAGGGGGGTAAGGGGGTGTGCATCCGCGCGAAGTCGATGCCCGCGGACCGCGTCACCTCTTCGCGAGAGTGCGCCGACTGACATTTAGGAGTCGAACCCGATGACGAAGCCGAAAACCACGCTGAACCCGCCGCGCAAACCGAAGCCGAGGGCAGGCCGCGCCGCTCCGTCGCGGAAGCTGGCGGACGTTGCGCCGGTCGCTGCGCTCGCGCCCGATCCGCTCCCGCCGCCGCCGTATCTGGATGAGGCGGATGCCGTGATCTGGCGGCTGACCGTGGCCCAGCTCGCCGTGCAGGGCGAAGTCGTTGCCGCCGATGGGCCGACAGTCGAAACCTACGTGGCGGCAATTTCCCGGCAGCGCCGCATCGCCGCGGAGATAAAATCGCAGCCCGTCGTGACGGACGGCAAAATAAGCCCGTTGCTGCGAGTCGCCGAGGCTACAGCGGCGACTGTGAAGAACCTTGGGCACGTGCTGGGCTTGAACCCCACGGCGCGCCTGCGGCTTCCTAAGCGCCCGCAAACGGGGGGTGGAAAATGGGCCGACCTGGATTGAAACCCTTCCGCCCTCCGCCGCCGCTGTTCCCGATCACCGGCCCGGTGCGCGGGCCGCTCGACATGATCCCCAAGGTTGCCGACCCGACCGGCCGAGGCGCCCGCGCTTGGTCCATACTAGCACGATTGCAGATCACCGAGGGCGAGCTGGCCGGTCGCCTGATCGGCGAAAACGCTCCGCCCTGGCAGCAACGGCTGGTCCGGTTGATCTTCGGCCATGTCGACGCGCAAGGGCTGCGGCTGTTGCGGGAGGTGTTCGTCAACATGGCAAAAAAGAACGGCAAAACAACGTTCGCGGCGGCTCTGGCATTGACCAAGTTGCTTTTGAATGAAGAACAGCGCGAACAGGTTGTATGCCTCGCCGCGACTCGGCTACAGGCCCGCATCGCCTTCGACAGCATGGCAGCGATGATCCGCGCCGACCAGGGGCTGGGCGACCGTTTCGAGATTGTCGAGCACCGGAGCGTCATCAAATACTCGCCTACCTATTCCACCGCAACCGCCGTATCGGCCGAACTGGCGAGCCTGGTGGGCTTCAACCCGAGCCTGGCGCTGGTGGACGAGCTGCACCTGTTGGGCGCCACACCGAAAGGCGCCAAGCTGGTAAACCAGTGCCGCACTGGCAACGTAGGCCGTCGCGAGCCGTTGGTCGTTTCCATTTCCACGGCGCCGATCGAGCGGAGCGAAGGAATCTTCGAGACGACGCGCGGCAAGGCGCGCAGGGTGATTGCGGGCGAAGAAATTGACCCGCATTTTTTCGGGTGGATTTGCGAACCGCCGCCCGGCTTGGACCCGGCGGCGCCCGAAAACTGGCATTGGAGCAATCCGAGCCTTGGCTACACACTGACGCGCGAACGGCTGGAGGCAAATTTGGCCGGGGTGCAATCCGATCCCGCCGCTTTGCGTGATTTTCGTTCGCAGAACTTGAACATTTCGCCCGAAGAAACCGCGGGCGAGGAAAAGTGGCTGTCCCTGGCCGAGTGGGACGGCGCGGCTGACACGTCGTTGACGCTGGAGGCGCTGATTGCCGAGGCGGCGCATATCTGGATCGGCGCCGACGCCGGCGGCCTGGACGATCTAAGCGCGATTGCGGCGCTGGGCAAGTGCGCCGATGGCCGCTTTCTTGTGTGGTCGCATCAGTGGGTTTCGAGACGCGGCTACGAAAAGCGCAAGAGCGTTTCGCCCTATGACTTATTCATAACGGCCGGTGAACTCGATGTATTCGACGGCGGCGCTGGCGATGTTGCCGGCTTCGCTGAGGTGGTGGACCTGGTTGCGGCATCCGGCAAGCTGGCGCTGATCGGAGTCGATAGCTATGGCGCAACCGAGCTGGGCCAGGCGTTCGCTGATTGCGGCACCGAGACGCAAGCGGTTCCGCAAGGTTGGCGATTGACGCCCGCGATATCGTGGATCGAGCGGCGCCTAGCTGATGGCAACTTCCGGCATTCCGGGGCGACGATCCTGCGCTGGAACGTGTCCAACGTGACGGTGACGCGGCAGGGCAACGCCGTGTCGATTAGCAAAGCAACCGCAGTCGGCGCCGGCAAAATCGACGGCGTTGCGGCGCTGCTCAATGCTGTTGCGTGCTCAATCAGCCAGGCCGGCCAGGATGCGATCGGAATTTATTCGGACGGCAGGGGGCTCTTTTCAGTATGAGCAATGAAACCCCCAAGCCGTCCGGCGAAATCGCGGTCCCGTGGTTTTCGGCCGAGACCTGGCCGGAGCTGCTGGCAGTTGCCGCGGACCGCGCGACGCTACCCGACACGTTCGCCGAGTTTGAAGCGATCGCCGGCAGCAAATTCGACCGGCTTTGCGCGCAAGGGGCGCCACTGCAAAGGGTGCTCATTTCCGTAACCGAATTGGCGGAATGGTGCCACGCGCAGCACCAGCCCGTTGACGGCATGGCGCGCGCCGCCTTCGCGGCCTTCGTGCTGATGCGCCGGGGGCGAGCGAACTGATATGGCCGATCCGATCGCCGCATTGCGTGCCGCCCGCGACGTGCTGCTGATGCACGGCACCGCGGATGTGGTGCCGGTGGCGCGGGCGATCGATGAATGGCTGGCGGCAGGTGGTGACTTCGCCGTTGCGCTGGGGATGGCGAGCAATTGGCATTCAACGCTGCGCATGCGCGAGCGCGACCGGGCACTGCGGGAGCTGGCGGCGCGGCATTTCTCCGACCTGACCGGCCGGGCCTTGGCGCGCGCCCTGGCTGCCGCAGGGCGGCAATACGAGGCACGGTGCTGGTCGAGGGACGGCGCCGCGCTCCGCCGCCCTGACGGCCGTGACGGGCTGCTACACGACATTGCCGCCCACGGTGGAATGCCGAGCGAAGGGCATCTGCGCCGAATGTTCGCTGGCTCATTTGCTGCCTCGCAATGCGCCAGCCGCGCCCTCACAAACGCCTGAGCAGGAGAACACTTTCATGGCAGGGCTGGCGCGCATGATCAGGAACACCCCCGCGGCGCACGATCCGGCGGAGACCGAGATACCGAGGCCGCTGGACGATCCGGCGTTCGCCCGCGAGTCGGGCCTGCTGGACGCGTTCCGGCGCCGGCTCGAAGACGTGGAGCGCGAGCGGTCTATCCTCGAGCTTGAACACCATCTTCAGGACCGGCCCGCCAAGAGCGACGGCGAGCTGAGGTGGCGGCTGCGGAAGCTGAAGGCCGAGTGCAGGCCGCCCGCGCCTGCCGCCCCCTCGCCTGTCGAACTGGCTGCGTCAAACCCTGCCATCGCCCGCGGGCTCGCGATCCTGGCCGGCGAGGCAATCGCGCAGGCCCCCGACTTTGCGGCCCGCATGCGCGAATTGGATCAGCAGCGCGGGGATTTGGCCGAGGCGGTCAACGCGCAGACGGAGGTTTGCGACGAGATTGCAGGCGTCCTGGGTCTCAGATTTTCAAAGGAATTGGCGCCGGCCTGGAATGCACTGCAAATCGAAATGTATCGCGCCGCGCAGGAACTCGCCCGCGCCGCTCGCCGAGTCCGTGAATTCCGAGCCCGGATCACGGCTGCCGGCATTCGGCCCCGATCCGACATTTTGGCGATGCCGGCCGTCCGGGCGCCGCTGATGCTCGGCGACGAAACGAGTTGGGATAGCGAAATCAGCTCCTGGCGTCGTCTTTTGGAAACCGGGGGCATCCTATGATGGGCACGGTGGAACAGCTCCGAGCCTGGGGCGCGGAAGTCGAAGCCGAGCTGATCCAGGCGCGGCAGGAGCTGGCGGACGCCGAGGCGGCGCTGGCCGAGGCTCGGACAGCCCGCGACAGCGTTGCAGCCCAGCGCGACGCGCTGCACGAAGGTGTCTCGCCGCTGGGCCGCTCGATGGCCGGCGCGATCCGTGTCCGGCTCGGCCGCGGCGACGAGGATCTGCGCCAAGTGGAGGGAGCAGTCGCGCGGGCGGCGGGCGTGGCGGACAATGCCGCGGTCAAGGTTGCCGATTTGCAAGAGGCTCTCGCGCAAATTTCGAAACTGTTAGCGCCACCTGGGCCGGTCGATGAGCCGGTCGAGGCGGTGCAATGAATGCGGCGCGGCTTGTGCTCATGTCGCGTCGCGGGCCGGCTGGGTGTGGTTTGGATGGCTCCTTTCCTACAGCCAGTCGGCCTTTCTTTCCGAAAGGGATATGACAGTGCCGACTTATCGCGATTTCAGCCGCACCATCCGTAACACCGCGCCGCGCTGGCCGGTCAAATTCCTCGGCGGCGTTACTGATCGGCAGGTTAAAGTGATCGCCAGCGATTCGACGCCGGATCGGTATGGCGACATATTGGTTGCGGCCGGCGTGCGGCTGGACAACTTTCGGCGCAACCCGATCGTGCTCGCGCAGCACGATGCAGACCAGCCCATCGCGCAGTGCGCGAGCATTGCCATCAACGGCGACGCGGTAGTTGCGCTGATAGAATTCCCGCCAGCCGGCACGGCTTCGCTCTCGGACGAATATTTGGCGTTGTTGAAGGCGGGCATCGTTTCGGCCGTGAGTGTCGGTTTCCTGCCGATTTCCTGGGAGCCGATCCCCACCGGGCGCCGTTATAACGCTTGGGAAATGGTTGAGCTGAGTGTCGTGAGCGTGCCGGCAAATCCTAACGCATTGGTAACGGAGCGCGCCTTCGCTGGCATGCGCAGCCGGGCCGCCGACCTGCGGAAGGCCGCGGCGATCAAGGCGCGGCTGCAAAGCCCTGCGCTCCGGGTGCCATGCTGGGACGATGGGGCCGCCGCCGACCCGGCTGTGGAAGCCGAGGCTGCAAAACGGCGCGACTATGCGGCTCGCGTCGCTGCCGCGACGGCCTGGCCGCAGTGGTGGTAACTCACCGAGGCCGCTCTGCTCCGCGGATGGTGCTGACCCGGGCAGAGTTGGCGCTGAAGCTGGAGCCAATGCTCGCCGAAAAGGCCAAAGCTAACCTAGTTGCGGCCGGAGCATCTCATGCTGGAAATCAGTATGCGCGGCCGAAAATGGAACCTTTGCCAACATTGGCAAACCTTCCGTTTGTTGAACCGCCGCCGGCACGGCCTGCGTCAAGGTCGGCCATCAAGCCAGTGGACACACGCGCCGAAATCGCCCGGGCTGCCGGCGCCGCGCATGCCGCCGAGCGGTGGCATCGCTGGCCGCATCGTGGGCCGGTTGTTCGACCTTGCCGACGGGGTGCGCCGGCTGGCGCGAGATGCGCAACGCCGGGCGCGGGATTGACTACTGCTGAAGCGCCGAGCAACCACGGAACAGGAGCGGCTTTCATCATGGACGCGGAGATCAATTCGGCTTTGTTAATTGCGGCATTGCAAGAATGTGCTCTGCCGTTTCCCGTAAATCTGCGGCGAGTTGGAGAGCCTGCATCGGTGTCATGCCAAGCTGGACTGCCCCAGGAATGGCGGCAGATTGATTTGGCGTTGGTGAACACTCAATTCTTACCATTACGATCGTTTCGGCGGCCGGAGCAACATGAAACCCCGCTACGGGTTTCCAAATAACGTTATTGTCGTCGTCCGTATCCCATTTCATCGCCATAGCATTCGCTCCCTGGTTGGTGTCGCAACCCCAGGATAGCGAAGGGCGGGACCGGGGGCGAATCCGGTCCCGCCACGATCTACGCCAACACGGGGGGAGACCGGCGCTCCGATCAAGCTGCACATGTGCAGCTTGTTTCCCAGGCCAAGGCTGCGCGTGTGCTCAACGTGTCTGAGCGCACCGTGCGGGACGGGAGGTGATTCGCGACCACGGCACCCCGGAGCTTGTTGCCAAGACCGGGCGCGGCGAGATCGCGGTTTCGTATGCGAATGCCGCAATGTTTTTCTTTGGGAGCGGGCGAACCGCTGACTACTGAGCGCATCGAATGCCCGCGCTAATCAGTGACCCACGAATAGATCATGTCTCCCGCGATGTTCAGCTTGAACGTCATCGTTCCGTTGAGCGCTGGGCCGCGGTTCAACACAAACCGACCGTGGCACACCATCACACTATGATCTGCATCGTACCGAACGGTTACCAAATGCTCGATATCGACCGCCTCGATATCCCGCTCTTTCATCGTCGGAAGATCGCCGAAGTCCGAAAGAAGCATCCGAGCTAGACGCCGACAGATATTGTTAGGTGATTCTTCGGCCTTGCGCTGCGCCGCCTCTGCTTCGGCTCTCGCTACCCGCTGTTGTTCCCGCTGCGCCGCTTGGCGCTTCGCTGCTTCGGCAGCGTCTTTTTGGGCCTGTAGCTGCGCTGCCGCTTGCTCTCGCGCAGCCTGCTCGCATGCCCGAGCATTATACCACGCCATGGTGGGATTCATCCATGCTGCGGGCGGGATGCACACGGTTTGCGCATGCGCCGACGTGGCGACGAACAAATACAGCAGCGCCCACGCCGGCAGCGTGATGCTGCGGCAGATGCGGCGCGTCGCCGGCATGTCGAGTATGGCCGACGTCCCCCGACGCTAATCATGGCTGCCGCCCGCTGTCCAGTGATCTGCGTCACGCATCAGACCGCCGATGTAGTTGCGGCCCGGTCCCAGCATGCCCGCACCGTCTCGTCAGCCCGGAACACCGCGGCCGGCTGCTCGACTTGGCCGACGCGGTGCGCCGGCTGCCACCGCCGGAAGCCAGGGCGGCAACCTAGCCTCGCCGGCGCCGCGCCAGCGGCAGGAACGGGACTGCGGCGATCAATAACGCCACCCATGGCGCGCGATTGATGAACTCGACGTGTCCGAACGCTCCGATGCCGATGATGAAGATCACCAGCAGGAAATAGCCGGCGATCCTTCGGACGGGCTTGAAGCATAGCAGGACCAGACACAGCAGCCCAAATGGGCCGACGATAATCACGGCACATTCTCCCGGCTGTCACCGAGACGACGGCCCGCACCCGCCTCGGCGATGCGTCTCGCTGCTCGGCGAGGTGCCGATGCGCCGCCCGTGGCGAGCGACGCCGAGCGTGGCACAGCTCCATGATGCTGGGCGCCGGTCAGGGTGCGGCAGGATGGCGCGGCGATTGCACGGTTCACCCGCATGGCAGCGATCTATCCCGCATTGCCGTTGCGTCGCAAGGTGCAA
>PLTJ01000140.1:5215-7116 GCA_003164455.1 Acetobacteraceae bacterium | reverse complement strand
CGACGGCGATCCCGCCGACACGCTGTTGCTGTACGGCGGCGAGGACATCGCCCGGGCTCGGCACTGGCTCAGCCAATCCTCGGCGCCCGAAGCGCAAAAACAGGTGATGCGGGCGCGGCTGGAGGCGATGATCGCGCTGACCGAGACGGCGGCCTGCCGGACCCGGACGCTGCTGGCCTGCTTCGGCGAGGAATTCGGGCAGGATTGCGGGCATTGCGACAATTGCGCCTCCCCGGTCAGCGTGTTCGACGGCACCACCGAGGCGCAGAAAGTGCTCTCCGCCGTTTACCGCACGGGCCAGCGCTTCGGCGTCGGTCATGTGGTGAACGTGCTGCTCGGCCAGCCCACGGAGAAAGTGGCGCAGTGGCGGCACGACAAGTTGCCCACGTTCGGCGTCGGCGCCGACCGGCCCGAAGGGTTCTGGCGTGGCGTCATCCGCCAGTTGATCGCCCGCGGGGTGATGGGGGTGGACGTCGATGCCGAACAAGGGAAGTTCTCGACCCTGTCGCTGGTGACCGACAAGGCACGGCCGATCCTGCGCGGCGAGGAAAAGGTGATTCTACGCGAGGATATTTCTCCCCCGCGCAACCGGCGGCGGGGCGCGCTCGAGCGGCTGACGCGGGGCAAATCACCGGCAGCCCAGCCGGGAGATGATGCCGGTTTCGAGGCGCTGCGGGTTTGGCGGGTGGAGGAAGCGCGGGCGCAGAAAGTGCCGCCCTACGTGATCTTCCACGACAGCGTGCTGCGCGACATCGCCGCGCTGCGGCCGGCTGGTCTGGACGAACTGGCGCAAATCAAGGGCGTCGGCGCCAGCAAGCTGGGCCGCTACGGCGCGGCGGTGCTGAGCGTGGTGCGCGCCCAATCCTGACCTTCCCCCTCTCCCCCAGGCGGGGGAGAGGGGGAAGCGGTGATCAGGCCGGGGTGGCGAGGCCCCGCAGGATCTCCCGGAAAGCCATCTGGCCGGGGTCGTCCAGTCCGATCGAGCGGTCCGCGAAGATGCGGGCGCGGCCGATTTTCGCCGGTTCGCCGCGCATGCGCTCCAGCGTGGCATCGACCGCGGCGGTGGCGGCGGCGAGCATCTTCGCCGGGTCGTCCATGCCCTCGATCGCCCGGATGGCGGCGTTCAGCGNNTTGGTCGCCTTGGCGGCGCTGAGCAGCGCGGTGGCCAGCAGCGTGCCATAGCTGGACCCGGAGGCGCGGGTGAACGCCTGGGCGCAGGCCATCAGCGCCATGCCCACGTCGGCGGGCAGGGTCGGTAGGGCCTTGTTCACCTCGCGGCCGCCGCGGACCATGGTGACGCCGAGGTCGCCGTCGCCCAGTTGGCCGTCGAGCGTGTTCAACGCATCCGCCGCGACCTCCATGTGCGTGGCGATGCGGGCAAGGCCGGCGGAAAGCACCGGCACGGTCAACGACATCGGTTCATACCCTCCAGAACGCGCACTCGGCCGGCGCCTGCAGCAGGCGCTCAAGTTCGGCGTCGAGTTTGATGATGGTAAAGGAAACACCCGCCATTTCCATCGAGCAGGCGTAGCGCCCGACCAACGGCATGACGATTGTGGCGCCGAGTCCGGTCAGCCGCGCATGCACCTGACGATAAAGGATAAAAAGCTCTTCCGCCGGGGTGGCGCCGAGGCTGTTCACGAGCACGGAAACGCGGTCGCCAGCGGCGATCGGGCGGTCGGTCAACTGCATGTCGAGCATCTCGGCGGCGATGACGTCGGCGGTATGCAGCTTGCCGCGCCGCACGCCGGGTTCGCCGTGGATGCCCATGCCGATTTCCATCTCGTCCTCGGCGATGGTGAAGGTGGGGCGGCCGGCCTGCGGCACGGTGCAGGGGGTCAGCGCCACACCGACGGTGCGGCAGGCGTCGGCGGCGGCCTGGGCGATGCGGGTGACCTCGG
>PLTJ01000140.1:0-5208 GCA_003164455.1 Acetobacteraceae bacterium | reverse complement strand
GCGGGCGGGGCGGAGGCGATGTCGTCGGCCAGCTTCACCGAGGTGGTGGGCACATCCTCCATTTCCAGCATCTCGCCGGCCATGTCGAAGTTCATGACATCGCCGCCGTAGTTGCCGTAGAGGCGGACCACGCCAGCGCCGCCGTTGGCCGCGTGCATGGCCTCGACCATCTGTTCGACCGACGGGGAAGCGAACACCTCGCCGATGGCGCAGGCGTCGAGCAGGCCGGGGCCGACGTAACCGGTGAACACCGGCAGGTGGCCGGAGCCGCCACCCGAGACCAGGCCGACCTTGCCGGTGCGGGCGGCGCCGGGGCGCTTGATCACGCGCGCGCCGGGGGCGGTGCGCTCGTAGTATTGCGGGAACGCCAGGCACAGCCCGTCGATCGTCTCGTCGACATAGGCATACGGGTCGTTCAGGATTTTCTTCATCTCGGGTCCCTCTGCGGCGCCGCCCGGGCGGACGGTCGTGCGTCAGCATAGACCGGCTGTGGCGCGATGGGCAGATGGGAAGGGCGACGAAACGACCGGCGCAGGGCAGACCTAACTGCGGCGACGATGCGAACGGGCGCCGCCGCGGCGGGTGGCCGCCGTGGCCGCTGCCCCGGCCGCCACCAGCCCCAACCCGGCCGGCAGCAGCCAGACCGGGCGCATCAGCACGGGCAGGGCCACATTCATCCAGGCCCACTCGGAAACACTCTTGCGGGCGACATCCTGGATCGCCGCCAGCCAGTGCAGGTGGACCGTCGAAACCGCCTGACCGAGCGTCGTATCCGGCGCCAGCATCAGGGCGAGCGTGAAGGCCAGCACGAAGCACATGGCTGATATGACGGCCAGGATGCGGGTTGCGATCACGCGAACAGCCGCTCGTTTTTCAGGCCATCGTAGAGCGAGGCCACGGTGTCGCCGTAGCCGTTCCAGATTTGCGTGGGCACCATCTCGTCGCTTCCCAGCAGCCGTTCCTGCGCCTGACTCCAGCGGGGGTGCGGCACGGCCGGGTTCACGTTGGCCCAGAAGCCGTACTCGCTGTCCTGCAACTGTTGCCAGAAGCCCACCGGGCGCTTGTCGGTGAACTCCACCTTGACGATCGATTTGGCCGACTTGAAGCCGTATTTCCAGGGCAGCGTTAACCGGATCGGGGCACCGTCCTGCTTCGGAATGGTCTTGCCGTACATGCCGACCGAAAGGAAGGAAAGTTCGTTGGTCGCCTCGGCCAGCGTGATCCCCTCGATGTAGGGCCAGGGATACCAGCTGTGGGTCAGCCCGGGCATCGTCTTATGGTCGGCCAGGGTGGTGAAGCGGAGGTATGTGGCGCCGGCCGCCGGCTCGGCCAGCTTCACCAGGTCGGCCAGCGGGAAGCCGGTCCAGGGCACCGTCATCGCCCAGGCCTCGACGCAACGGTGGCGATAGACGCGCTCCTCCAGCGTCACCTGCTTCAACAGGTCCTCCAGCGCGATGGTGCGGGGCCGTGCCACCATGCCGGCGATTTCGAGGCTCCAGGGGTCGATCGGCAGCGCCTGGGCGGCGTCGGCGATCGACTTGTCGTCGCCGAATTCGTAATAGTTGTTGTAGGTGGTCGAGTCCTTCTCGGGGGTCAGCGGCCGTCCGCCGTCGTATTTCGCGTCCCGTGGGGCCGCCAGCGGTTGCCGTGGCGTGGCGGGCGTGCCGGCGCCGCCGAACAGGTGCCATTGCGCCCGCGCCGGCGCGGCCACGGCGACCGCCCCGGCGCCGCCGAGCATGGCCCGCCGCGCCAGCACCACCGCTTCCGGCGTCACCCGCTGCTCCGGGATGGTCCAGCCCGGACGGCGTTTGATCAGCATTCCGTTGTCCCCCGTTGGTGCGGCTGGGTCGCACTGTGCCCTGGAGATGGCCCGTACTTCAATGCCCGCAAGGTCGGCCCACGGGGTTGATTTGCCCCGCCGCCTCTGGGACATTCCGCTTGCCCCGGCGTTACACGGAAAGAAGTACCACCATGGCTGTGCGGTTACTGTGACGGTCTCGGTGGGGTGAGCACCTGGGCGCTGCTCGGCATGATGCTGAGCGTGATGGTCGCGGGCGCGACCCAGCGGATTACCGGCATCGGTTTCGCGCTGGTCAGCGCACCCCTGCTGGTGGTGCTGACCGATCCGATCACCGGTGTGTTGCTGACCAATGTGCTGAACCTGAGCACCAATATAATCGTGCTCGCGCAGACCTGGCGGCAGGTGGAACTCAAGCGGGTCCTGCTGCTGGCGATCCCGGCCTTGTGTTTCGTGCCGGTGGGCCAGTTCGTCGCCCGGCTCCTGCCGCCGGCGACGCTGATGGTGGGGATTGGCGGCATCATCCTGGTGGCGCTCGCCGCGGTGCGGTTGCTGCGGCGGACCACCTTGTTCTCCGGGCCTGGAGGCGCCATCGCGGCGGGCGCCTTGAGCGGCTTCATGAATGTCACCGCCGGCGTCGGCGGTCCGGCGATCACCCTCTACGCGATCGGCAGCCGGTGGCCGCTGCGCTCCTTCGTCGGCTCCATGCAGCTCTATTTCGCGCTGGTCAACACGGGATCGATCATCGCGAAGGGTCTGCCGCATGTCGGCACGACGGCCCTCGTGGCGGCCATTGGCGCCCTGGTCCTGGGCGTGCTCCTCGGCCATTTCGCCGCCCGTCACATCGCCCCCGAGCGGGCCCGCAGCGCCGTCCTGGTCCTGGCCATGGCGGGGGCCACGGCAACGTTGGTCAAGGGTTTGTTCCTGAGCCTGCAATAGGGGGGCGTGGGGCCATTGATTTGCCCCGCCACCTCTGAAAGAGTCGGGCCGCGCTGACGTTACACGGAAAGAAATCACACCATGCATCTTGCACGCTTTCCCCGCGTGAAGATCTGTCACGCACCGACTCCGCTGGAGTTCATGCCGAACCTGACGAAACGGCTCGGCGGCCCGCAACTCTGGATCAAGCGCGACGACTGCACCGGGTTGGCGACCGGCGGGAACAAGAACCGCAAGCTGGAATTCCTGGTCGGCGAGGCGCTGGCGCTGGGTGCCGACACGCTGGTAACGCAGGGCGCGGTGCAGTCGAACCACGTCCGCCAGACCGTCGCGGCGGCGGCGAAATTCGGGCTGCGCTGCGTGGGCGTGTTGGAGCACCGGGTGCCGACCAACGACCCTGATTACCTGGATGGCGGCAACGTGCTGCTGGACCGACTGATGGGGCTGCAAATCGAGTATCGTCCGGCCGACACCGACATGCAGGCGGCCATCGAGGAGGTCGGCGATCGGCTGCGCGGGGAGGGGGCAAAACCGTACCTGATCCCGGGCGGCGGCTCGAACCCGACGGGGGCGCTGGGCTATGCTGCCGTCGCGCTGGAGTTGCTGGCGCAGGCCAACGACATCGGGCTGCGCATCGGCCGGGTGGTGCACGCCACCGGCAGTTGCGGCACGCAGGCCGGGCTGGTGGCCGGGTTCGCGGCGCTGAATGCGGACATCCGCGTGCTTGGCATCGGCGTGCGCAACCCGCGCGACAAGCAGGAAGCCAATGTCCACAAGCTGGCCGAGGCGACGGCGGCGAAGCTGGGGCTGAAGGAGGGGATTGCCCGCGACGCCGTCGAGGCCAATTGCGACTATGTCGGCGCCGGTTATGGCATTCCCACGGATGGCATGGCCGAGGCGGTGATGCTGCTGGCGCGCACCGAGGGCATTTTTCTCGATCCGGTCTATTCGGGCAAGGCGATGGCGGGGCTGATCGACCTGATCCGCCGCGGCGCGTTCCGAGCGGACGAAAACGTGGTGTTCGTGCACACCGGCGGCCAGGTGGGGTTGTTCGCGTATAAGGATTTTTTGACGCGCGCGGCGGGGTAACCGCACAGCGCCCGCCGCTTGGATCGGATGAATGATCCGGGTTAGGTAGATTCCGATACTGCCGGGCCGTGCCGCAGGCTCGTACGCTGAACCTTGATAGCGAACATCGGGACTGGTCCGCTCCATGGGCCAGGACGGTCTGTGGGCAATTGGTACGGGGAGAGCGTGAAATGGCGGCATCAAGCGCAACATTGCATGAGGACCCGGAGAAGCTGGGGCCTGAAGCGATCGATCGGCACCGGGCGACCCTGTCCATCATCGAGGAACTGGAGGCGGTCGACTGGTACGACCAGCGTGTCCTGGCTTCCGACGACGCGGACCTGCGGGCGGTTCTTGCCCACAACCGCGACGAGGAAAAAGAGCACGCCGCCATGCTGCTGGAATGGCTGCGCCGTCATGACGCGGCTTTGGACGCCCATCTGCATACCTATCTGTTCAGCGACGGCCCGATCACCGCCCTGGAGGCGGCCCAAAAGACGGCAACGCCGGCGTCCGTTCCGGTGGCCGACGGATCGCTTGGCGTCGGCCATGTGCGCGGCGGTGCGTGATGAACACTCTGTTTCGCGACCTCGCGCCGATCACCGCGCTCGCCTGGCAGGAAATCGAGAAGGAAGCGACGCGAACCCTCAAGACGATGCTGGCGGCACGGCGCATCGTCGATTTTGTCGGCCCGCAAGGCTTCGCGACTTCCGCCGTAGGCACCGGAAGGACGGTGCCGATCGCGGCGCCGCCGCATGGTGGCATCGAGGCGCGTCTCCGGCAAAACCAGCCGCTGGTCGAAATCAGGGCCCCGTTCGAACTGGCGCGCAGCGAGCTTGAGGCGGTCGACCGCGGCGCCAGCGATCTGAACCTGGATCCGCTCATCGCGGCAGCGCGCAAGGCGGCGATCGCCGAAGACATCGCCATCTTCCACGGCTATCCGGCGGCCGGCATTCACGGCATTTGCGAGGCGCGGTCCGGCGCCGCGCTGTCGGTCGACGACGATTACGCAGCCTATCCCGCGGCGGTTGCCAGCGCCGTCAACAAGCTTCGCGATGGCGGGGTCGACGGGCCCTATGCGGTGGCGCTGAGCGAGCGCTGCTACACCGGACTCACCGAGACGACGAAAGGGGGCTACCCAATTCTCGGGCATGTCCGCCGCATCGTCGACGGCCCCATCGTCTGGGCGGCTGGCCTGACCGGCGNNTCCTTGCGTGGCGGCGACTTCGAACTTGTCGTCGGGCGGGATTTCTCGATCGGCTATCTCGATCACGACGCCGAGAAAGTGCGCCTCTATATCGAAGAGAGCTTCACCTTCCGCCTGTTGTCGCCGCAGGCAGCTGTTGCCCTGGTCTACGAGAAAGCGAAAGGCGGAAAAGCCTAAAGCGTGATCGCCCGAATCG
>PLTJ01000014.1 GCA_003164455.1 Acetobacteraceae bacterium | reverse complement strand
CCGCGGACCGGCTGGTCGAGCATCTGGAGCGCAGCGGCTTCGTATATGTTACTTGGAATTCGACCCAAGCCGCCGCTTTCCGCCACAGGAGGGAGCATGACCGTAGCTGCCGCGCCACTGCAGGAGTGCTGGCCTGCCCTGGCCGCTATGCCGTCCGCGCTCGCCTGGTTGAGCATGCGGTCCGATCTGGGCATCGCTTCGCGCACGCTCGACGCCTACGCCCGAGGTGTGTCCGAGTATCTGGCGTTCTGTGCTGCGCTCGAGACCGATCCGCTGACTGCCGGGCGCGAGCATGTCGCCCGTTTCGTCCGCCACTTGACCGAACGCCCGGCGCGGCACCCAGGCACCGACCCTTCCTCCACCGGTCGCTCGTACCTGTCCAACGCAACGGTGCAGCAGCGCCTCACCGCCGTTCGACTGCTCTACGACCACTTGGTCGAGGAAGGGCTGCGCGACACCAACCCGGTCAGCCGCGGCCGGTACGCGCCCGGTGCTTCCGTGAACCGCGGCGTCAGTCGGCGGGGCCTGGTTCCGCGCCAAGTGCGGCTGCCCTGGATCCCAAACGAAGCGGACTGGTGCGCCATCCTGGAAGCGGCCCGTGGCGAGCCAATCCGCAACCGGACCATGCTCGCGCTGGGCTACGACGCGGGGCTGCGGCGCGAGGAGTTGTGCGGTCTGCGTACTGACGACCTCGACCCCGGGCACCGGCTCTTGCGCGTGCGCGCCGAAACCACCAAGGGCCGACGCGAGCGCGTGGTGCCGTACTCAGTTGCCGCTGGCGAGCTGCTGCGCAGCTACCTCACGCACCGGGTCGGGATCAGCCGGGCGCGCGGTCCGTTGTTCCTGTCGGAGTCGCGGCGCAACCGTGCCGCATCGCTCACACCCTGGACCTGGTCTAAGGTGGTGCGCCGCATCGCGCTTGCCGCCGGTGTACCGCGTTTCGGCACGCACACGCTGCGCCATCTCTGCCTGACCGACCTCGCCCGGGCCGGTTGGGAACTGCACGCCATCGCCACTTTCGCCGGTCACCGCCACCCGGCGACAACGTTGCAGTACATCCACCTTTCCGGACGTGAACTCTCCGACAAGCTGGCGCGCGGCATGGCGCAGATCCATGACTGGCGGGTCGTCATGCTCGCCGGGGCCGAGCCGGCAGGGCACGCGTGACCGCGCTGGCACCCCCACCGCTCCTCGACGTCTCGGGCTTCGATTGCACGCCGGAACTGTCATCGGACGAGCGGGCGGCGCTCCGATCCTTGGGATGGGACCTCCGTCGCCACTACCGCAGCAACTTCGCTCATCCGGCGTGGCCGCTTGTGCATCGTCTTCTGTTGCCGCTCGACGCTGCGCGCGCGTTGCTCAGGGACGTCCCCGATACCGCGCACAGCCGACGGTGTCAGCGCGACGCCGCCAGTCTAATCCTGCATCGCAGTGCCGATCTCGGTACCAGCTTTTGGGGTTGGAGCGAGCTGCAATGGCGCGATCTGATCGGATCGGACGAACACGCGTTCGTCAGACCCTGGCCGAAGTGGGTGCGACGTGCCGTTCGTCCCTATGTCCTGACCTACGCGTACCTTCTCGGCGGTTTTTCGGCGTTCCAGTTCGTCGGTCTGGTCAGCCGCATCGACCTGGCCCGACGGGTTTTCGGGCACGCGCCGGTCGACGCCGCGGTTGGGCAGGTCGTCTCCGTGCTGCGGGGTTGGGGATACCAGCAGGGTAGAGATCGACCGAGGCTACGATCAGAGGTGTGCCAGCTCCTGCTGGCCAATCGCAGCCCCTATCTCGAAGACCTTTCGGATGGCGTGCTCCTCCGCTTGCGTCGCTCGGCGGAGGCTGAGAGGAGCAGACCTTGGGCTCTGCATGGTATCCATCGGGCGCTTGCCGCGCTGGGTTACGCCACGCCGCCCGTGTCGCCCCCGCCTGAACGGGCGTATGGTGCCGAGCCAGCCATCTCGGAATGGATGCTTTGGATCGACCGGTGGCACGACACCTCGACGCTGTCGCGGAAGACCAGGCAGATCCACCGTAGTCTGCTCACCCAGGTGGGCCGCTGGATGGCGGCGGAGAATATAGCGACAGGGTCACCGGAGCTTTGGACACGAGAGATCTGCGCGGCTTGGGTCGCCCGTGTCGACCGCCTGCGGGTGGGTGACTATGCGCAGGCTTGCGCCCACGTCGAAGCGCGAGCTGGACAACCCCTCCTCCCGGCCAGCAAGGCGATGTACCTCTGCGTAACCCGGACGTTCTTCCATGACTGCCAGGAATGGGGCTGGATCAAGAGACACTTCGATCCACGCACGGCCTTGGCAACACCACGGAGCGTCAAGAACCTTATCGGTCCCAATCCACGCGTCATCGCCGACGACATCTGGGCCAAGCTTCTGTGGGCCGGGGTGAACCTTACGCCCGCCGACCTGGTCGACCGCGTCGGGCGCGATTACCCGTTTGAACTGCTACGCGCCGTGACGATGGTCTGGCTCTTCGGTGGCTTGCGCAGCGACGAGTTGGTTCGTCTCCGCCTCGGCTGCATCCGCTGGATGGAAGAAGGACAGGACGGTTCTGGCGGCAGCTGCTTGCTGGACGTCCCCGTTCACAAGACCGGCACAGCCTTCACCAAGCCGGTGGACGCGCTGGTTGGACGCGCCATCGCGCAATGGGAAGCAGTTCGGCCTGTCCAGCCTCGGTTGCCCGATCGCAAGACCGGCGAGCGCGTCGACCTGCTCTTCGCGTATCGCTTCCGCCGCATCGCTCCCAACCTCATCAACCGTACCGTCATCCCGATCCTGTGCCGCAAGGCCGGTGTTCCGCGCGAAGATGTCCGTGGCCGCATCACCAGCCATCGCGCCCGATCAACGATCGCCACCCAACTCTACAACGCCAAGGAGCCGATGACCCTGTTCGAGTTGCAAGCATGGCTCGGACACCGCTCGCCCGAGACGACCCAGCGCTACGCCCGCATCACGCCCAACACACTGACCAAGGCCTACACCGACGCGGGCTACTTTGCACGCAACGTGCGCACCATCGAAGTGCTGATCGACCGCGGCGCGGTGCTGGATGGCACTGCAGCTGCAGGCGTGCCCTGGCAGCACTACGACCTCGGCCACGGCTACTGCAGCTACACCTTCTTTGAGCAGTGCCCGCACCGGATGGCCTGCGCGCGTTGCGACTTCTACATCCCCAAGCCGAGCGCCAGGGCACAGCTGCTGGAGGCCAAATCGGACGTCGACCGCAGGCTGGCGCTGATCCCGCTGACCGACGGCGAGCGCGCCGCCGTCGAGCAAGACCAGCAGGCCCTGAACAAGTTGCTCGACGGTCTGGCGGACACGCCCACCCCGGCAGGGCCAACGCCGCGCGAGATCGTGCAGCAACAGGAGAGTACTCCCTCGTGAGGACCAAGGTGGAACGAGAGGAACATTCCATTGCACGCTACCGCCGCTTTTCCCTTGTCAGCCATATTCCACATAATGGTGATGAAGCGTCCGGCCGCGCCCGCATTGTCAGCCAGCAGGCACGGACGCGGCGGGGGGGGCTGATCGCACGGCGATGTCCGGGTATGCGGAGCTCCAGGTCACCACCAACT
>PLTJ01000347.1 GCA_003164455.1 Acetobacteraceae bacterium | reverse complement strand
AGACTTGCCTCAGACATGCGAATCGACCTCGCCGTGACTACGGCAACCATCGATTCGGCCCTCAAGCCGTTAGACAACTCACAAACGATTCATTCCGCACTTCCGTGGCAACCGTAGGGTCGAAGCCCCTGGGTCGAAGAGCCCGGGGGCCGGGGGCGGCCATGACGGTAGTTGGCAACGCGCGTAACCTCCTATACGGAAAAGACCCGTCGCCTCACATCGGCAGGCCCATCACCTTGAACGGTCATCGCCTTCCCAGGCTGCACCGTGTCCTGATCCTACTCAAACCAGCGTCATCTTGGAATAAATATCCCCGGGGAGCGTTGTCCCTGAACCTCGCCAAGGGCCAGAGGGCCGCCGTTTGGTACCATCGCCGGTGCACGACGCAGCGGTAAAGGATTTCACAACGGTTGGGGCGTGGTGATGAATGGGTTGCGGATCGTGATACCGCGCCAGGTAAAGCCGTCCTGCATGTCTTCGGACAGCAGGTGGCGGCATCCGGCCTGTGCCGAGGCTGCCACGATGATCGCATCCCACATCCCGAGCCGATGAGTCGTGGCCAGTTCCAGCGCATCCAACAGGACCGCAGAGGATGTCTCGGCGGTGGCATAGGCGTCGTGCCAACCGAGTACCGCGCGGCGCGCGGTATCCGCGGGCCAGTGGGCTTTGCGGGTCAACACGGCGAACAGCTCACCAAGCGCCTGCGTTGGGACAACGAGATCCTCCGCACGGAGGCGCGTGAGGAGCCGCAGGACGTCCGCTCGGCGCGCCTCCCCGTTCACCCCCTCGGCGTAGGCCAGCAGATTGGTATCGAGCGCGGTCCGCGTTTCAGCGGGCATAGAGTTCATCCCTGGTCCAGGGGCCGATGTCGCTGGCCGTCTGTCCTTCCAGGCGGCGCAGGAGGGCGGCACGGGCCTCCTGGCGCGCCCTGTCGGGCTGGTCGAAAGGCACGAGCCGGGCGACCGGTTTGCCGTGGGTCGTCACCACATAGGACTGGCCGGTCCGAACTTCCTGGAGGAGGCGGGAGAACTGGCGGTTGGCTTCGGCGGCGGAGATTGCTTGCTCCATAGCGCGGCCCATAAAGTAGTGTGTATCACTACTATAGTGCGTCGCGGCGGCGGCGGCAAGCGGGTGATCACACGCAACACACCACCCTTCCCGCGAGAGACTACGCTTGACATATAATGTGAGTCATACTATGTGGTGCGCAGGCCCCATGGCCTGCACTCGCTTATCCATCGTCCACACTCGCTCACACCGAGTGGCTCGCCACCCTAGTCACCTGTTATCAGTCATCCACACTCTGTTCATCCGCAATCAAAGGGAGACACCCATGAGAGTACGCAGAGGAGATCTGAGCCATGATAAAGTCTATTTCAGGAACGAGGACAAACCAGTTCGTCAAGGACAGGAAGTCTAAATTCCCCGGAATTGATGAAGACAAGGCATTACAGCGGCTCGCTG
Organism: Acetobacteraceae bacterium; assembly: GCA_003164455.1. Classification (GTDB taxonomy): domain Bacteria; phylum Pseudomonadota; class Alphaproteobacteria; order Acetobacterales; family Acetobacteraceae; genus Rhodovastum. The sequence continues at coordinate 2,552 of PLTJ01000347.1, read as the reverse complement.
AATTGCAAGCGGTGTTGTCTCTCGATGCTCTTGGCAAATTGAATAGCGTTGGCCTACACAAACTCAAGGGCCCGCTAAAGGACTTCTGGTCGATCGACGTGAACGGCCGGTGGCGGATCATCTTCAAGTTTCGGTCTGGAAATGCCTTTGAGGTGGAGATTACCGACACACACTGAGGGGCCGCCCGGTGCGCTAAGGGCGGAGGACCTCAAATGGCACGAGATGCTGCCATTACCCGCGCCTCGGGGATTCAGGGGCTGGCGCATAGACGTGATGAAGAGCGAAATTTTCGAATATGCCGGCGGCATTTCGCTACCGCCGATACATCCCGGTCGCACCTTGGCAGATGAACTTGCTGCGCGCAATATGACAGCGAGCGCGCTGGCACTAAAGCTACGAGTGCCGGCGAACCGTTTGTCTGATATTGTAAGGGGGCGGCGCGCGATCTCTGCTGAGACCGCGCTGCGGCTTGGCCACTATTTTGGCACTGGCGGAGAATTCTGGATAAACTTGCAAGCGAACTATGACTTGGCGCTCGCTCGCCAGCAATTTGGTGGCACAATAGAACGAGAAGTTGAAGCCGTGGACGCTGCGTGACCTGCAGTTTCCCGCGCGCCTCTGTCATCTCATCAAACGCGATAACGCATAGTTATCGAGGGTTTTATCAAGAAATATGGGCTGAGGCGTCTCGTTTACTACGAGCGATATTAAAGCATAGTTCTGGCCATTCAGCGTGAAAAGAACATAAAGCATTGGCAACGCGCGTGGAAAGTCAACCTCATACTTGATTATAATCTGGGCTGGGTTGATCTGTACGATTCGCTGCTGTGAGTCTGTGACGGCGATGTCCTGAGCGCCGCAATGCGTGGATGGCCGGGTCGACGCCCGGCCATGACGGTAGAGAAACAGAATTCAGGCTGGGTTGATCTGTACGAGTCGCTGCAATGAGTCTGTGAGGGCGGCGTCCTGAGCGCCGCAATGCGTGGGTGGCCGGGTCGACGCCCGGCCATGACGAAAACAGCATCGCGTGTCGCCAGGGGCGGCCATGACGGTAGTTGGCAACGCGCGTGGATGGCCGGGTTGAGCCCCGGGTCGAAGCCCCCGGGTCGAAGCCCCCGGGTCGAAGAGCCCGGGGGCCGGGGGCCGGGGGCGGCCATGACGAGACAACATCGCGTGTCGCCAAATGCGATTGCCCTGCACCCCCTCCCCGCCCTCAGCCCCGCCCCATCCGCCGCGCAGGCGTGAGCGGCCGGCACTTGCCTGTCGCGGCGCACGTAACTATGAGCGGCCCCAAGCGCAGGAGGCGTCATTGGCTTCGATCACTGAAACTTCCACCGAGAACCCCGCCCTCGCCGTCCAGGCCGCTATCCTGGCGCGACCGGCCACACCCGAACGCGCGATGGCGAATGCCGTCCGGGTGCTTGCCGTGGATGCCGTCGAGAAGGCGAACTCCGGCCACCCCGGCATGCCCATGGGCTTCGCCGATGTCGCCACCACGCTGTGGACCCGGTTTCACAAATACGACGCCGCCGACCCGCGCTGGCCCGACCGCGACCGCTTCGTCCTGTCCGCCGGGCATGGCTCGGCGTTGCTCTATGCCGTGCTGAACCTGACCGGCCATGTCGGCATGGAAATCGAGCAGATCAAGCACTTCCGCCAGCTCCACTCGACCACCCCCGGCCACCCCGAATACGGCGCCCATCCGGCCATCGAGACCACCACCGGCCCGCTCGGCCAGGGGCTCGGCAACGCCGTCGGGATGGCGCTGGCCGAACGCATGCTGGCCGCCCGCTTCGGCCGCAGCCTGGTCGATCACCGCACCTGGTGCGTCGTCGGCGACGGCTGCCTGATGGAAGGCATCTCGCAGGAGGCGATCGACCTCGCCGGCCACCTGAAGCTGAACAAGCTTACCGTGCTGTGGGATGATAACGCGATATCGATCGATGGCCCGGTCAGCATCGCCAGCTCGACCGACCAGTTGAAGCGTTTCGCCGCCTCGGGCTGGGCGGTCAAGAAAGTGGACGGGCACGACCCGGCGTCGATCGCCGCCGGCCTGTCGATGGCGGTGCGCTCGAAGAAGCCCACCCTGATCGCCTGCAAGACCATCATCGGCTTCGGCTCCCCCAACAAGGCCGGCACCGCCGCCGTCCACGGCGCCATTCTCGGCGCCGCCGAGACGCAGGCGATGAAGGACCTGCTGGGCTGGACCTCGCCGCCCTTCGAGGTGCCGGCCGACATCCGCGCTCGCTGGCAGGCCGCCGGCAGCCGCGGCGCCACCCCGCGTCGCGCCTGGCTGAAGCGGCTGGCCCGGCACCCGCAGCGCGCCGAGTTCGAGCGCGTCATGGCCGGCCGCCTGCCGGAGAATTTCCACGAGGTGACGGCCGCACTGCGCGCCGCCATCGCCGAGAGCCGGCCCGCCATCGCCGGTCGCGCCGGCGGCCAGAAGGCGCTGGAGGCCCTGGTGCCGGCGGTGCCCGAGATCATCGGCGGCTCGGCCGACCTCACCCCGGCCAACCTGACCTTCGTCAAGTCGATGGGCGTGGTGTCGCCGG
>PLTJ01000149.1 GCA_003164455.1 Acetobacteraceae bacterium | reverse complement strand
AGTTATCGCTGAAGGAGGACCGCACTTCCGGGGTCCTTCAGCAAAAGCTGCAAAGTTTCGGCGTGGACGAAGTCATCACGGGTCTGGCGCGCACCGGCGTGGTCGGCGTCATCCACGGCCGCGGCCCCGGCGAGGCGATCGGCCTGCGGGCCGACATGGACGCGCTGCCCGTCGTCGAGGAGACCGGTCGCCCCTATGCCAGCGAGAACCCCGGCGTCATGCACGCCTGCGGCCATGACGGCCACATGACGATGCTGCTGGGGGCTGCGAAATACCTCGCCGAGACCCGCAACTTCGACGGCACGGTCTATGTCATCTTCCAGCCCGCCGAGGAGAACCTGGGCGGCGGCAGGGTCATGGTGGAGGACGGGCTATTCAAGCGCTGCCCGATGCGGATGGTGTTCGGCATGCACAACTGGCCGGCCTTCCCGGCGGGCACCTTCGCCTGGCGGCACGGGCCGATCATGGCGGCGGTGGCGAACATCGAGATCAACATCACCGGGCGCGGCTCGCACGGCGCCCAGCCCGATCGCGGCATCGACCCGATCGTGGTGGCGGCGCAGATCGTCGGCGCCTTGCAGACCATCGTGTCGCGCTCCATCGACCCGGCCGACTGCGGCGTGGTGACGATCGGCCACATCAACGGCGGGCATGTTTTCAACGTCATCCCCGAGAAGGTGCGCATGCTGGGCACCGGGCGCTGGTTCACCCCGGAAGTGGGCGACAAGCTGGAGGCCGGGGTGCGCCGACTCGCCACCGGCATTGCCGAGAGTTTCGGCGCGCACGCCGACGTGGTGTTCGAGCGCGCCTATCCGCCGCTGGTGAACGACGCCGAGGCGACCGACCTGACCCTGAAGGCGGCGCGGGCGGTGGTCGGGGACGCACGCGTGGTGCCGATGGAAAAGCCGAGCATGGGCGGCGAGGATTTCGCCTTCATGCTGGAGGCCAAGCAGGGCAGCTACATCATGCTCGGCTCGGGGCGCGGCGACAGTGCGATGCTGCACCACCCGAAATTCGACTTCAACGACGACATGCTGCCGGTGGGTGCGAGCTACTGGGCGGTGCTGACCGAGCAGTTGCTGGCGCGCAAGGGGTAGCGGTCACGCCGCTACGCCGTTGACTACCGCCGGACCAGCCGCCGTTCGTACGACTGCGCCCGCAACGTCATCGGAAACAGCAGGAGAAAATAGATCACCGCCACCAACGTATCGGTTTCCAGCGGCCGGTACGTGTCGGCGGTGATCAGCCGGCCCTGGTAGAGCCGATCGGGCACCGCGATGGTGGACACCAGCGTGGTGTTCTTCAACTGGATGATCGACCGTTTTTATAGTCCCAGATAGGCCCTGCGTTTCATATCGGCTCTTTCCCCATTGGCGCGGCGTGGCCGGCGCGCCGCCGCAGCATCCGCTTCGCCGCCGCCAGCACATCGCCGATGGCCCGGCGGCGATAGTCCCAGATCGGATCGGGACCGGGCGGATAGATCACCATCGTCGCATTGGCCTCGAACAGCAGCACGGACCCGTCCGCCGCCAGCGCGAAATCGACGCCGGCGAAATCGAGGCCAAGCATCGCCCTGATGCCGGCAAGCGCCGCCATGGCGCGCGGCCCCAGCACCGCCGGCATATCGTCGAGGAAGCGGCGTTCCTCCTCGCGATAGACACTGTCCGTCGCCATCGCGGCGGTGAAGTAGTGCACCTTCCAGTCCGCCGACAGCGCCAGGTGCAGCGGGTAGGCAACCCCGTCGATGAACATCACGCGGTATTTGCGCGCCATGCCGTCCGCCCCGCGGGCGTCGAGATACTGGATGGCCAGCACGTCCTCGCCGGGCATGCCGGCCACCGCCGCTGCCAGGCCGTCGCGATCCGCGACGCGCAGGAAGTGCTGGCCGGTGTGAAAGCCCGGCGCGCGCAACAGCAGCGGAAAGGCCAGATCCTCGGCGGCCAGCAGGCTCGCGCGCGACATCATCGCGGTTTTCGGCGCGATCACGCCGGGCACGCCGGCCAGCCTTCTTGCGTTATCGGCCCGTCCGGTCGCGCGCACCTGCGCCGGCGGATTGATCACCGGCGCCGTGCTGCGGGCCAGCACTGCCTCCGCCCCCGCCAGCGCCATCCCACAGAGGTCGGCCTCGCCGATCGCGTTGACCACCAGGGCGTGCGGCGGCAAAGGATGGGCCGGTTCGTAGTAATCGGCATAGATGGCCGTTACGGCGAAGACACGTTCGTCGATCCAGTGCTGCATCGGCACGTTGCCGCCGCGGGCCGAAACCAGCATCAGCAGCGGCACCAGCGGCCCGCTGCCGCGGTGCGGCCGGGTGACCACCGCGTGTCCGGCGAAGCCTTGCCGCCAATGCGCCTCCGCCGGCTCGCCAAGGTCGGTCAGCACCCGGGCCATGCCCTGATGCGCTTCGGCCAGCGTCGCATCGATGGCTAGCGCGGCTTGATAGTGCGCCCGCGCGCCGGCGACGTCGCCGTCCTCGAACAGCAGATTGGCGAGATTGACGCGGCCGGCAGGGTTGGCGGGATGGCACCGCACGGCCTGGCCATAGGCGGTGCGGGCGGCCGAGCGGTGGCCGGTGGCGCGGGCGAGCGCGCCCAGTTCGGCCAGCGCCGGGAAAAACGTCGGATCGAGGCGCAGTACCGCGACATAGGCCTGCTTCGCCGCCTCGCCCTCGCCCCTTGCCGCCAGCCCGCGGGCGCGTTCCAGTGCCGAGCCGATGTCCATGCTGCCGTTCCTGCCATGGCCGAAGCCACGCGAACCTACGGCAGGCCCGTAAAGCAGCCCCTAACGCGGCCTAGGAGCCTGTCCGAGAATTCGCT
>PLTJ01000254.1 GCA_003164455.1 Acetobacteraceae bacterium | reverse complement strand
CTGCTGTTCCCGCAGTTCGACCCGGTGCTGTTGCACGTCGGGCCGCTTTCCATCCGCTGGTACGCGCTGGCCTACATCGCCAGCCTGGTGATCGGCTGGCGGTTGGTCCGCAGGCTGGCGGCGCGGCCGCCGGTAGTGGCCAGCCCCGCGCAGGTCGACGATTTCCTGACCTGGGCGACGCTGGGCGTGGTGATCGGCGGACGCCTCGGCTACGTGCTGTTCTACCAGCCCGGCCGGTTCCTGATGGAGCCCTGGCAGATCCTGGAGGTTTGGCAGGGCGGCATGAGTTTTCATGGCGGCATGCTCGGGGTGGCGACCGCCATCGTGTTGTATTGTCGCAACCAGCGTATCCCGATCCTGGGGTTTGCCGACCGCATCGCGGTGGCGGCGCCGCTCGGTCTCGGGCTCGGACGCATCGCCAACTTCATCAACGGCGAATTGTGGGGGCGCGAGGCGCCGGACTGGCTGCCCTGGGCGATGATCTTTCCCACCGGCGGGCCGATCCCGCGCCACCCGAGCCAACTCTATCAGGCGCTGCTGGAAGGCGCGGTGCTGCTGACCATCATGCTGCTATTGTCCCGGTACCGTTCGCTGCGCGCCCGGTTCGGCCTGCTGACCGGCATTTTTCTGGTGGGCTACGGTATCGCCCGCATCATCGGCGAGTTCTTCCGCCAACCCGACGCCTTCCTGGGCTTTCTGGTGGCCGGCGCCACCATGGGCCAGTTGCTCTGTATTCCGATGGTGCTGGCGGGCATCTGGCTGATCGTCCGTGCCCGTCCGGCTTCCCCGCCGGCATGACCGAGCGGCTGGACGCCTTCATGGCGCGGGCCAACGCCGCCTATTACGCGACGCGGGACCCCTATGCCGACTTCACCACCGCGCCCGAGATCTCCCAGGCCTTCGGCGAAGCGTTGGGACTGTGGGCGGCGGTGGTGTGGCGGATGATGGGTGCGCCCGCCCCGGTGATCCTGGCCGAGGCCGGACCGGGACGCGGCACGCTGATGGTCGATGCCTTGCGCGCGATCGGCCGCATCGCCCCCACTTTCCGCGCCGCGCTGCGGTTGCACCTGGTTGAGACCTCGCCGCGGTTGCGCGCGTTGCAGGCCGGCTGCCTGCCGGGCGCCATTTGGCACGACCGCATCGAGCAACTGCCGGCGGGACCGTTGCTGCTGCTGGCCAACGAGTTCCTCGATGCGCTGCCGGTTCGCCAGTTCGTCCGCCGCGGCGCCGGCTGGACCGAGCGCTACGTGGCGGCGGCCCGTTTCGTCGAATTGCCCGCCGCTGCCCCCGACCTGCCAGCGGCCGAGGGCGAGGTGGTGGAGGTGGGCGAGGCGGCCCGGGCGGTGGCCGCCATGCTGGGGGAACGGCTGGCGGCGACCGGCGGGGCGGCGCTGTTTGTCGATTACGGCCCGGAACTGCGCGCGCCGGGCGACAGTTTGCAGGCGTTGCGCGGCCGGGTGGCGGCCGATCCGCTGTTGGCTGAAGGCGAGGCCGACCTGACCGCGCATGTCGATTTTTCCGCCGTTGCCGCGGCGGCGCGCGCGGTCGGCGCAGTGTCGCAGGGACCGGTGCCGCAGGGTGTTTTTCTCGCCCGGCTTGGTCTGCCGCAAAGAATCGATGCCCTGGCGCGCGACAAGCCCCCCGCGCGCGCCGCCGCGCTGTTGAATGGCGCACGGCGGCTGACTGAGCCGCATGCCATGGGGCGCCTGTTCAAGGCCCTGGCGCTTTGCCACCCTGCCCTGCCCGCGCTGCCCGGATTTGCCGAATGACCGATGACGCCCCAGCCGCCGACGACCCCATGCCGGAAGCCCTGACCGTCGCCGGCCTCGGGGTGCGGCATGGCTTTTTCACCCGCCGCGGCGGCGTGTCCGAGGGGCCGTTCGCCAGCCTGAATTGCAGCCTGTCCGGGCGGGACGACCGCGCCGCGGTGATGGAGAACCGCTCCCGCGTAGCCGGCGCGCTCGGGGCCGCATTGCCCGCGCTGGTCGGGCTGTTCCAGGTCCACGGGGCCGAGACGGTGGCGGTCGAGACACCCTGGGCGTCCGGCGCCGGACCGCGTGCCGACGCCATGGTGACGGACCGCCCCGGCATCGTGCTCGGCATCGTGACCGCGGACTGCGCGCCGGTGTTGTTCGCCGACCGCGAGGCGGGGGTGATCGGGGCGGCCCATGCCGGCTGGCGCGGCGCCGTCGGCGGCATCCTGGAGTCCACCTTGGCCGGCATGGTGCGGCTGGGCGCCGACCCGTCCCGCGTGGTCGCGGCGGTCGGGCCCTGCATCGCCCAGGCCTCGTATGAGGTGGGGGCGGACCTGCACGGCGCGGTGCTGGCGTGCCGCCCCGCCGATGCCCGGTTTTTCACCGACGGCGCGCGGCCCGGCCACTGGCAGTTCGACCTGCCCGGCTACTGCCTGGCACGCCTGCAAGCGGCCGGGGTGGCACAGGCCGCCTGGCTCGGCCTCGACACGCTGGCCGAGAAGTCGCGGTTCTTCAGCCATCGCCGGCGCACGCTGACCGGCGGCGGCCCGATCGGCCACCAGATCTCGGCCATTGTGCTGTAGGCTGCGGACCTGCCCTATATCTGGATGCTGCTGGTGTTGATCCTGCTGACCTCCCTGGCGTGCTGTGTTTTTTCATAGGGCCCTGCTCCTTCTGCTGCTGGCGGCGTCGCTGGCCGGCTGCGGCGAGTTGTCGCGTCCCTTCGCGGGCAATCCGGGCGCCACGGCGCGCCGCCTGGCGCAGCCGCCGCCGGCGCGGCTGGCCGTGCCGGTGCCCACCGTGGCGCTGTTGCCGGATGCCGCCGGCGCCGTTCTGGCCGATGCGCTGGCCACCGCGCTGCAAGCACAGGAGGTGCCCGCGGTAGCCGAACCGCCGCACCGCGGCGACTGGCGCCTGATGACCAGCGCCGAGTTGCGCGGCGCCGAGGTGGTGCCCGTGTTCACCGTGCAGAACCCCGCAGGCAAGGACCAGGGCGCCGCCCAGGGCGCCGCAGTCCCCACTGCCGCCTGGGCCGAGGGCGCACCGCAGACGATGCACGGCGTGGCCGAATCGGTCGCCCCCAACATCGCCTCGCTGCTCGGCCGGATCGAGGCGGCGCGTCGGCAAAGCGACCCCAACAGCCTGGTAAACCGGCCCGCGCGGGTGTTCTTCAAGGGCGTGCATGGCGCCCCGGGAGACGGCGACACGGCGCTGGCGCGGCAGCTCCGCACCCAGCTCCCCGAGCTCGGTCCGGTGGTGCAGGACACCGCCTCCGGTGCGGACTTCGTGCTCGACGGGCAAGTCATCACGGAGCCCATCGCCGGCAACATGACGCAGGTGGAGATCGAGTGGCGTGTGGATGACGCCGCGGGCCATGAGTGCGGCCGCGTGGCGCAACTGAACGAGGTGGCCGCCGGCACGCTGGACCACTACTGGGGCGACGTGGCGGCGGCGGTGGTGCAGGAGGCGGCGGCCGGCATTCGCGACGTCATCCTCAACCAGTCCGGGGCGCGGCACCCGGGGTCGTGATCCATAAGCGCGAAGATAAGACCAGGGCGCTGCCCTGG
>PLTJ01000270.1 GCA_003164455.1 Acetobacteraceae bacterium | reverse complement strand
CGCACGCCATCCCGCGCGAGGAAAAAGAGATCTTCGTGCTCACCGGCACGCTGCTCTGGGGCATCATGATCCAGGAAGCGATCGCCTACTTCTTCTTCAACACGCCGAAAACCGTGCGCCCGCTGGTGGAAGGCGTGGTCAACATCGTCGGCGTGCGCACGCCGATCAATGAGATCGTCACCCTGGCCGTCTCCTGGACCGTGATCGGGCTGCTCTGGCTGTTGATCAATCGCACCCGCGCCGGCAAGGCTTTGCTGGCCGCCTCGATGAATCCGCGCGGCCTGACGCTGCTCGGCTTCGAGATGACCACCATCCATTGCGTGGTCTGGGCCATCTACGGCGTGCTCGCCGGCATCGCCGGCGTGCTGCTCGGCGCCTTCCTCGGCGTCAGCTCCGACAACATCGGCACGCTCACCGCCAGCGCTTTCTCCATCGTCGTGCTGGGCGGGCTGGGCAGTGTGTCCGGTTCGCTGATCGCCGCCTATGTGGTTGGCTATCTCGAAACCGTCACCGCCTATCTGGTCGCCCCGTCGGTGCGCAGCGTGCCGGTGTTGCTGCTGCTGGTCCTGGTCGTCTACCTGCGCCCGCAGGGCCTGCTGGGCCGGCGATAATCCATGCTCCGGTCACGCAACTTCTGGCTCGCCATGGTTTCCCTCGTGGCCCTCACCCTGCTGCCCCTCGGGGTCTCCGGCTACATCCTCGGTCTGCTCACCGTCGCCTACTATTACGCCGTCGCGGCGATGGCGTGGGACCTGCTGTTCGGTTTCGCCGGCGAAGTGAATTTCGGTCCGAGTTTCCTGGTCGGCTTGGGCGCCTATACCGCGGCGCTGCTGAACGTCTATGCCGCCATGCCGATCCTGCCTTGCCTGCTCGCCGCCGCCGCCGCCGCCGTCACCGGCGGCCTGGTGCTCGCCGTGCCGGCGCTACGGTTGCGCGGACCCTATTTCGGCCTGGTCACCCTGGTCGCCGTCCTGCTGCTGCAAAACATTCTTGTCCTCTTCTCCGGCGTTACCGGCGGCGAGATCGGCCTGCCCTTGCCCGACGTGCTCGCCATCGACGATCACGCCAACTACTGGTACGCGCTCGGCTTCATGACCATCAGCGGCGGCCTGCTGTTCGGCCTGTCGCGGTCCTCGGCCGGGTTGATCCTGCAGGCCAGTGGCCAGGACGCGGTCCAGGCCGCGGCGCTCGGCTTCAACGTCGCCAAACACAAGCTCGCCGCTTTCTGCATCAGCGCGCTGTTCTCCGGGCTCGCCGGCGCCATGCTGGTGTTCTATCTCGGCACCGTCTCGGTCGGCACCGTGGTCGATATCAGCATCGGCGTGCAGTTCATCATCGCCGCCGTGCTCGGCGGCCGGCGCACCATCATCGGCGCCGCCATCGGCTCGATCTTTCTCATCGTGGCTGGCGAAGTGCTCCGTCCGCTCGGCGAACTCTCGACTTTCGTCGTCTCCACTTTTGCCCTCGTGGTCATCCTGTTCTTCCCCGGCGGCTTCCTCGGCCTGCTGGCGGGGCGGCGCGGCTGATGACGCCCCGTCTCGAAGTCGCCGGCCTCACCAAGCGATTCGGCGGCCTGCTGGCGGTGAGGGAGATTTCCTTCGCAATCGCCGGCGGCGAGATCCTCGGCCTGATCGGTCCCAACGGCTCCGGCAAATCCACCGTGATGAAATGCATCCTCGGCATCGAGCGCCCCACCGCCGGCAGCGTTCGCATCGAGGGCACCGAGGTCGCGGGCTGGCCCACCCACCGCATCGCCCGCCGCGGCGTCGGCATCGTCTTCCAGCACTCGCAACCGCTGCCGCGCCAGACCGTGCTGGAACACATCGAAATCGCGCTGCTGCCGGACAGCCTGCTCCGGCTGTTCGCCGACCGCCACGTCGCCGAGCGTGCCCGCGCCATCGCCGCCCGCGTCGGGTTGGAGCGGGTGATGCACCGCCTGCCCCGCACCCTGCCGTTCGCCGATCTGCGCCGCCTGGAACTGGCCAAGGCGATCGCCCGCAACCCGAAAGTCGTGCTGGTGGACGAGCCCTTCGCCGGCCTCACCGCCGCCGAGGTCGCCGACTTCTCTGTCCTGATCCGCAGCTTCCGCGACGACGGCCACGCCGTGCTGCTGGTGGACCACAACGTCAAGGGCGTCGCCGCCTTGGTTGACCGCGTGCTCGCCATGTACCTGGGCGAGCGGATCGCCGAGGGAACCGCGGCAGAGGTGATGCGCGACGACACCGTGCGCCGGGTCTATCTCGGCGGGCGCATCCAGACCACGCTGCGCGACGCCGCGCGCCCGGCCGAGCGCAAGCCGCTGCTGGAGGTCGCGGGACTCAGCGTCAGCTATGGCAAGGCGCAGGCGCTCGAGGACGTTTCCCTTCGTGTCGGCGCCGGCGAGTTCGTCTCCGTCGTCGGGCTGAACGGCGCCGGCAAGACCACGCTGTTCAACGCCATCTGCGGTCTCGTCCCCGCCATCGGGTCCCTCCGCTTCGACGGGCAGGATCTGCGCGGCCGCAGCGCCGCCCGGATCGCCCGCGGCGGCCTGGTGCAGTGCCCGGAAACGCGGGAACTGTTCGGCGGCATGAGCGTGCGCGAGAACCTCGACCTCGGCGGCCAGCATCTGACGCGCCAGGCCTGCGTCCGGCAGCTCGACTGGCTGTTCGAATTGTTCCCCATCCTGCGCGCCCGCGGCGGCCAGAGCGCGCGCACGCTGTCCGGCGGCGAGCAGCAGATGCTGGCGATCGCCCGCGCCCTGATGATGCAGCCGCGCCTGCTCATCCTCGACGAGCCCACCCTGGGCCTGGCGCCGGTCATCCTGGAACTGTTGTCCCAGGCGCTCGACCGGCTGCGCCGCACCACCGACATCACGGTTCTGCTGGGCGAGCAGAACATCACCTTCGCCCTGCCACACGCGGAGCGTGTGTATGTGCTGGAACACGCACGCATCGTCTGGGAGGGGCCGCCGGACCGGTTGGCCGCCGAGGCCGGAGCGGGGCTGCTGTAGGCCAGCCGCGTCATGCCGTTCGCAGGACAATGCTATTTCTGCAACGGTGTGTCCCGTCCGCCACAGTTGCGCCGCAGCGGGCGGAACGAACGACGAGGCCTGTTGGCGTTCCCGGCCGGGCGTGGATAATGGCATTCACGCGTTCGTGAGATTTTCATGCTCAACCGACGGACGAAGCGCATGCCGGGCGTTGCGGCCCGGAATGTCGTGGTATTGCGCCAGCGGATCTTGGCGAACCACCGTGAAGTGCTGGCCCGTTGGCTGGAAGCGGGCCGCTGCATGGGCCTTTGCGATGCCTCGGTCTTTCTGGCCAGCGCCGGCCGGTGCGACCCCGACTACGTGCTGGTCTGGGTGCGGGAGAACCCGGACCCGGCCTACATGATCACGTCCGAGGGGATGCGCTGGCGGGTCACCGACTGCATTCGCGGCGAGGCGCTCGACAGCCACACGAGTTTCGAGGCGGCGCTGCACTACATCCGCCCCGTGCTGAACCTGCACGCGGCGGCCTGACCGCGCGCGCCCCTACCCCTCCGGCACGCCGGCCAGCCGCAGGCCGGCGGCGTAGTGCAGGCGGTCCTCGGCCCGTTCGCACGGGTTCGCTGCGAGGAAACGCGCGATGCTGAAATCGGGCTCGATGGACAGCAACCGCTGGCGCACCTGCGCCGTCTCCTCCGCCCACCCCAGATGGCCGAGCGCCGCCAGGTACGGCTTGCATGCCGTCGAGAAGGCGGGGTTCATTTCGCTCACCGCGCGCCCGATCCGCGCCGCCTCCTCGTGGTCGTGCCTCAGCAGCGCCACCAGGATGAAAACGCCATCGTAGAAGAACGCGTGTGGGTCCAGCGGCGACAGCTTCTTGTAGCGCCGCATGCGTTTCTCGGCCTCGTCGAAGTCGCCCAGATAGGCGAAGGCCGCCGCCGACAGTGCCCAGGCCATCACCAGGTTGGGGTTCACCGTCAGCGCCCGCTCGTGCAGCGACACCGCCTCGCGCAACCGCCGGTGCAGGAAGGCGCGCACATGCCCGGCGATCGTCAGCCCGCGCGCATCCTGCGGGTCGAGCGTGATCGCCCGGTTGGCCAGCCGCCCCGCCTCGGCCATCACCGCCGTCGGGTCGCTCGTCCAGGCCTGACCGAACAGGAAGATGTGCCAGAAGGCGTACCAGGCATGCGCCGCGGCGTAGTCCGGCTCCAGCGCGATCGCCTGGCGCAGCAGATCGCCGGCGTGCATGAACTGCTCCCGGTCCAGCCGCGCCAGCAGCGGCAGGGCCCGCAGCATCAGCTCGTAGGCGGTGACGTCGGCCGGTGGCCGCGCCGTCAGGCGCTGCGCCTCGATCAGCAGGATCTCGGGGTCGATCTGCGCCACCACCTCCGCCGCCACCTCGTCCTGCAAGCTCAGCAGGTCGCTGGTCTCGCAGTCGAAGCGCCGCGACCACACCACCTGGTTGCCGGCGCGCAGGTCCAGCAGCCGCAGCGCCACCCGCAGCCGGTCCGGCACGCGCTGGACGCTGCCGTCCAGCAGGAAGTCGATGTTGAAGGCGCGCCGGATCGCCGTCTCGTCGCGGGTCTGCAACGCGAACCGCGCCAGCGAGCTGGATGAGACCAGGAACATCCAGCGGAACCGTGCCAGGGCCGAGGTGATCTCGTCGGCGAGCCCGGTGGACAAATGCGACTCCGCCGCGCTGGTGCCGATCAGTTGCAGCGGCAGCACGCCCACCCGGGCGCCGCCGCGCGGCACATGCGCCCGTGCCTCGGCCCGCGGTTCGGCGCGGGCCTCGTGGTGCGCTTCCTGGCGGGGCGGGGCGCGCAGCATCAGGCGCACATCCGGCCGGGTCGGCACCAGCACCGGGGCCTGGGGCACCGACCGCGACACCGGCGCGGCCGCCCGGATCTCCGCGGCCACGCGCTGGGTTTCCTCGGAGGGATTGGCGTCGAGCTGATCCGCCAACACGCCGCGGCAGCGCTCATAGGCCTGGATCGCCATGCCGCGCTCGCCGCGCGCGGCATAGGCCCGCATCAACGCCCGCCACGCCCCCTCATGGGCGCGGTCGATCGCCAGCACCTGCTGCGCCGCGGCGATCACCGCATCCGAGTCGGTCTGCTCGTGCAGCAGTTGCTCGGCCAGCACGCGGGCGCGATCCAGCAGCCGTTCGCGCTCGCCGGCGAGCCACGCGTCGAAGGCCGGATCGACGCCGTCCAGGTCCTCCAGCAGGTCGCCGTCCAGCAGCGACAGCGCGCCCGGCCGGTCCGGAGTCGCGCGCAGCACTTCCTCGACATCGATCCATGCCGTGCCGGGGCGCAGCATCAGGTGGTCGCGGTTCACGATCAGCAGCTGTCCGCCAACCGGCGCCATCGCCTCGCTCAGCCGGTGGATCTCCTGGCGCAGCGAGGCACGCGCCTGCTCATCGGGCCGGCGGCTCCACAGCAACTCGGCCAGCTTGCTGCGCAGCACCGGGCGCGGCGAGGACAACGCCAGCACCGCCAACAGCGCCCGCGTCTTGCGACCCGTCGGCATGACGCTCTCGCTGGTGAACGTCCAGGCTTCCATCTGGCCGATCAATCGCAACCGAACCAGCACTGGCGCTCCAGGCGCGGACGGCGCGATCATTACATCCCGTGGGGGTGTTCTGACGATCATGCACGCATTAAACACCCGTGTGTCGGGAAATGACAAGCACTGCCGCAATCATACCGTGCATATAACGCCAGCATACCCGTTATTGCATGGAATCGTTTCCACTTCACGCCAAATATCGTCGCCGCGCCGGTCAAACCGCGGCGGCGTGGAAAATTCGCGTGATGTTTTCGTGCCATTCACCGTGAAAACGTGCCAGCCAATGTTCGGCCTGCGTCGGCGCCCCGGCCACCAGCGCCTCGAGCGGGGCAAGATGCACCGATTCGTCACGCCCTTGCGCATCGCGCCGCGCCCGCGCCCGCAAGCCGTCGCGCGCGATCGCCACCATGTCGCGCGCCAGGTCGCGCACCGTGCCGCCCTGCCAGGCCGCATCGAGCGCGCGACGGGCCACCAGCGGACGCAGCGCCGCGAATTCGGTCCAGGGATGCTGGGCCACCAGCGCCTCGGCCGCCGCCAGCGCCGCCGCGTCGTAGATCAACCCCACCCACAGCGCCGATTGCGCCACCATCATCTCCACTGTGCCGACGTCCGAACCGCGCATCTCGATGAAAGGCTTCAGCCGCACATCGGTGAACACGGTGGTCGAGTGATCGACGGCGTCGCCCATGGTGGCGATGCCCGCCCCGGT
>PLTJ01000042.1 GCA_003164455.1 Acetobacteraceae bacterium | reverse complement strand
TTATGAAAAAGCTGCTGCTTTCTTTTCGGACATCGACACAATCGAAGACTGGGGATGCGGCTCGGGTGGCTTTAGGAGGTTCTGGACGAAAAATTACATCGGTATCGATGGATCGAATACTCCATTTGCTGACCGAATTGAAGATCTTTGTACCTACAAATCTGATGTTGATGGCATTCTGATTCGACACATACTCGAGCACAATGTGTTTTGGGAAGATATTCTGAAGAATGCAGTTGGCTCTTTTCGAAAAAAATTATGCCTCGTTTTATTTACACCGCTCGTGGAAAAGACTAGGCAAATCGCATATTACCCAAACATCGACGTGCCTGACATTTCCTTTTCTCTAGAGGACATAGAACGTCATTTTACCGGCCTAATCTGGCGGATGGAATTGTATCGCGTTGAGAAATCATAGTACAAAACTGAGATATTATTTTATTGTCAGCGGCCGTAACACCCCTTTAGAGTAATTGCTCACCTGGGTAGGGACGATGGGGCGGGTTGGATCGTCGATTGTTGGGCTTGGACGTGATAGCTGGCATGATCGGGTATAGACACGATATTCGCTCCTGAGTTTGGTTGGCGCCTATCAGGATAGCGAAAGGCGGGGCGGGAGTCTTTCCCGTCCCGCCGCGATTGCGGATAGTCACTCAGGCCGCTGCCCGGGGTGATCCGGGCTCACATGGCAGCGGCGGCCGGCGGGGCGAGCTTGGCGGCCGCGGCCACCTTCAACGCAGCATAATGGTCGATAGCAGCGACGATGCGATCAAGGAGCGGGGTGAAGCCCGAGAGATTTGTCGTGGCCGCATTGGGCTTCACAACACGCTCGGCAAATACATGATCGCAGGACACTCCTTCCACCAGCCCCCCATTCGCAAGCGACCACAGCTGCCCTCTTCCGCGTCAACAAGCGCCGAATCCGGCTGCAACCGCCTGAATACGTTCGGGGAATTCGCGACGGGTGGGGTCCCGATCGACGCCGATCGAGACGGTGCTTGCCACCCGTGCCTGCCGGTTGCGGGTACTGCCGACGCAGACCCGCATCTCCCCCGGAACGCCACCTGAAAGCGCGGTTGCTGCGGCTCGATAGGGGCCTTACGGCCGGCTTCCCAGTTTGCCCCCGGTCGCCGGTCTGGCCGCTACCTGCCCACCCGGGCGCCGACCTGTTGGTTCCAGCGATCGTACGCGTAGAGCAGCTTGTCGCTGTCCAGCGTCACCTCAACCGGGACCTCAGCGATTAGCTTCGGGTAGTAGGGACGGGCATACTCACCCACCAGCCGCTGGCTTTCCTCGGGGGCCATCGTGAGCGGCACGTCCTTCACCGCCGGACCGGGATAGAAGTAGCCCTTGTCATAGGTCATGGCCTGCGCGGGCTTGCTCAGCATGTACTTGATCAGGTCCAGCAGCACCGCGAGGTGGTCGTTCGACACACCCTTCGGGATCGCCCAGTAGTGCGCGTCGGTGACCCAGTGGAAACCCTCCAGCACGATCACCTCCGCTTCCTTCGGCACCACGCCGAGGATGCGCGGATTGAGGTCCCAGCCCAGCTGCGAGGCGATGATGTCGCGCGAACCCTGGCCCAGCTCCTTCATCGTCGCTGCCGTGCCGGTCGGGTAGTACTCGATGTTCTTGCCGAGCTCGACCAGGTACGCCCAGGTATTGTCCCAGCCGCTCGCCGGGTCCATGGGGGCTTTGTCCTTCAGCAGATAAGGCAGACCCATGAGGAAGGTGGCACCGGGGCCGGAATTCGCGGGGTTGGCGTAAAAGAAGCGTTTCGGATGCGCGCGGGTCCAGTCGAGCAGCTCCTGCGTGTTCTTCGGCGGCTGCTTCACGGCGTCGGGCATGTATTCCAGGATCGGGCCGGCTGGAGAAAACACGTCGCACACCCCCTGGTTCTGCGCCAGGCCCTGCATCTTCCATGCGCCGGGCAGGTAGATGTCCTCCAGGTTCGGCAGGGCGGCAGCATAGTCCGAGACGATCGGAATCCAGAGGTTTTCGGCAACGCCCGCCGACATGCCGCCAACGCCGGTCAGCACCAGATCGATGTCGACCCGGCCGGCAGCCTGCTGCGCCTTGAGCTTGCCCGCGAGCTCTGGCGCGGGCGCCTGCGAGAACGTGATCCCCGATACGAGACGGGGATTGGCCTTGGCGTATGCGTTGATGATGGCCTGCGTCAGTTGCAAATCGCCGCCAACGTCCATGACGGTCAGCGCCACCGGCGAGGCCGGCAACGCAGGAAGAGCGGCAGCCCAAGCGCTGCGTCCCCCGAGTGCGGCAAGTCCTGCGGCGCCACCCATCAGCGCTCGGCGGGTCGTCCGTATGCTGTTCACGAATTTCCTCCGCGATTTGTTGCGGCATTCCGGACGACGAATGAGGCCAGCGCCAGGATGCCGAATATTATCATAGCAACGATCGGAAGCGGCATCCAGCAGCCATCCTCATTCGCGGCCGGCGGCGGCCGTTTCCGTTCAGAGACGCACCCCCTCTGCCGCCGTCTTCAATATCTCCGCGCTCCGCTTCAGCGCGGCGCACTCGCCGGCGTCGAGTTCGGGCATCAACGTCCTCGCCACGCCATCGGCGCCCAGCAGGCGCGGCAGGGACAGGGCGACGTCGCGCACGCCCTGGCAATCGGGCGTCACCATGGAGCAGGTGACCAGCGCCTGCTGATCGTCCTGAACAATCCGTGCCAGCCTGGCAAGGCCGGCGCCGATGCCGAACCAGGTCCCCCCCTTGCCGCGGATGATCGCATCGGCGGCATGGCGCACGGCGGTGTCGATGCGGGCGCGATCGGCCTCTCCCAGGGGCCGCCCCATATGGCGGGCGATGTCCACCACCGGCTGGCTGCCGGCCGAGGCGCCGGACCAGTGCAACACTTCGCTGTCGCCATGCTCGCCCAGCACCTGGGCATGGATGGAGTTCGGGCTGACCCCGAGATGTTTGCCAAGCAGCGCTCGGAACCGCGCCGTGTCGAGGATCGTGCCGGACCCGATCACCCGTTCCGGCGGCACCCCGTGCCGGGCGAGGAGGGCGGTCGTGATCTGCGTCATGATGTCGACCGGATTCGTCGCCACCAGGAAGACCGCGTCCGGAGCGGCAGCCAGCACGGCCGGGACGATCGCGGCAAAGATGGCGGCGTTGCGCGTGAGCAGGTCCAGCCGGCTCTCCCCGGGCCTCTGGCTGGCCCCGGCCGCAAGCAGGACAATGCCCGCACCAGCGAGATCGGCCGCCTCTCCGGCGTAAACCCGGGTGGGGTAGGCGAAGGGCGTCGCGTCCAGGATGTCCCTGGCCTGGGCCACCGCGAGATCCACATTGTGATCGACGAGCACGATCTCCGAACCGATGCCACGCAATGTCATGGCATAAGCAGCGGTGGCGCCGACCTGCCCGACCCCGATGATCCCAATCTTCACGCTGTCTCTCCTGTGTGCTTGCGCATCCAATTGGCAATGTGGGGGCGGAGGGCAGCGGTAGCCAGGGAATCGTCCGGCTCAACCCCGCCGCGCGTGGCCCGCGGGACTGATCGCGGCGATCTCGTCGATCAGCTTGCGCGTGACCGCTTCGGCGAAGCTCTCATAGCTGTGGATTTCGATGACGAAGCTTCCTTCGCCACCCGTGACATCCTGCCGGTAGTAGGTACCCAACCCGCCGGGCGGATGGGTGTGCGCCTGGAGCCAGGGGACGTTGCTCTCGTTGGCGAGCGCCAGGCCGTTGATGACAATGCCCTGCTTCATCGCGTCGTCGCGCGCAGCGGTAACGGCGCGGCCGGAATTGTTGTTGCCGTCGCCACACACGTCGATCACGCGGCGATCCGCCGGAACCGCGAGGGTGGACAGCAGGCGCACACCCGCGTCGATGCCCGCGCCGATGGCGGTACGGCCGCGAAAGGAGCGTGGCGCCGCCCGCATCGCCTCGGCGAAGGCACGGGCCGAGGCATCGTCGCTGATCACCGCCCAACCGAGCACGGTCCTCACCTGAAAGTCGGCGGCGAACTCGACATAGGCCACCGCGATCCGCCCGGCCGGCCCGCCATGGATCGCCGCCAATACCCTTGGGTCGGTGAAGGCCCGGTAATACCCCTCCTTCTGCAGATTGAACGCGTCGTCGTTGATGCTGCCGGACACATCGTCCACCAGCACCAGGGCCATATCCACGCTGTCCGCGGCCCGCGCGCGCGGGGTCAGGGCAAGCAGGCCAGCCAACAAAAGCAGCGCAAGCCGAGGCATGGCGGAACCTCCATCGAGGCGGCTATGTCGGCAAAATCCGGCGCTGGCCGATTGTGCGTTGTCAACGCAATTGTGCTTGCCATGCCGGACCGGACCAGGTGCGCCTGCGGCGGCGCGGGCTGACAACCCTGCACACGGCGGCCGGATCGGGATAGGATCATCGGCAATGAGGCGGGCGAGAAGACATTCATGAGCAATTCGCGACGCGACTTCCTCGGTTTCGGCACCGCCGCGGCCGTGGTGACGTTGGCGGCGGCCGAGGCCGCACAGGCCGCACCGGGAGCCGGCATGCCGATCGCGCCCGGCGCGCTGGCCGCGCACGGGGCCCTGCGGCTGGTGACCTACGCGCCGCCCGGCGGCGGGGCGCCACGGCTGGGCGCGGTGCGGCCGAGCGGCCATGTGGTCGACCTCGGCGCCGCGGCGAAGAGCAAGCGCGTGAAGCTGGTCTTCGATCCGTCCAGCATGCTGTCGCTGATCGCCGCCGGCCCGCCGGCGCTGGCGCAGGCCCGCAAGCTGGCCGCCGAAGGGCGCGACGACGGCCCGCTGGTCTCCGTGGTGCACCTGCTGGCGCCGATCCCGGTGCCGGCCCGCAACGTCTATGCGGTCGGCTGGAACTACCTGGAGCACTTCGAGGAAAGCCTCACCGCGAAGAACCAGAAACTGCCCAAGCATCCGGTGTTCTTCACCAAGGGCACCCATACCATCAACGGCCCGTACGACCCGATCCCGTTCGACGCGAAAGTGTCCGACAAGATCGACTGGGAGGGCGAACTGGCGGTGATCATCGGCAAGCACGGCCGCAATATCGCCGAGGCGGACGCCATGAACTATGTGTTCGGCTTCGCCGTCATCAACGACACCACGGCGCGCGACATGCAGGAGTACCATGGCGGGCAGTGGTTCAAGGGCAAGAGCCTGGACGGGCACGGCCCGATCGGCCCGTGGATCATGCCGGCGGCGGATATCGACTACACCGACCTGCACCTGATGACGCGGGTGAACGGGGTGGTGAAACAGGACATCAACACCGCGAAAATGTACTTCAAGGTGCCGCGCATCATCGCCGAGCTGTCGCTGGGGCTGACGCTGGAGCCGGGCGACATCATCGCCAGCGGCACGCCCTCGGGCACCGGGGTGGCGCGCACCCCGCCGGAGTTCCTCAGGCCGGGCGACGTGCTGGAGACCGAGATCGCCGAGATCGGCATCCTCCGCAACGTCATCACGCAGGTCAGCGGGGCCTGATCCCGCCGGGCCGGAGCGGTCAGAAGCGTTCCTCGCCGGACTGGCGAACCGGGTCGGGAAAATCGCGGGTCAGGCCGAAGGTGGCGTTGGTCACCAGCGCGTTCATGCCGTGGTGTAGCCCCTCGACCGGATCGCCGCGGCCGGCCATGCGCTGGAACGCGGCCTCCAACTGGCCGAGGTCGCGCAGCTCCATCATCAGGTGCCACTCGCCCAACTCCTTCGGCCCGAAGCCGAGCTTGCGGCGCAACAGCCGCCAGGATTCGATCAGCCCCTCGGCGCGCAGATGGTCCATGCAGCGCGCCACGTTGTCGTGGAACTGCATGTCGCGCACCCCGGGCTTGAGGTCGCACCAGACGTTGTAAATGTCCATCAGGTCCCGTCCCGCCCTTCCTGCACCGCGTGGCAGGCCACCAGCACCTCGCCNNCCCACCGGCGTGCGCGACTTGCCGACCATGTCGAGATCGGGAATCGCCTCCAGCAACAGCCGCGTGTAGGGGTGCCGCGGGGTGCGGAACACCGCCTCGCCCGGACCCAGCTCGACGATGCGGCCGAGATACATCACCCCGAGCCGGTCCGACATGTGGCGCACCACGGCGAGGTTGTGACTGATGAACAGATAGGTCAGCCCCAGCCGGATCTGCAGATCGCGCATCAGGTTCAGGATCTGCGCCTGCACCGACACATCGAGCGCACTGGTCGGCTCGTCGCAGACCAGGAACTCCGGTTCGCTCGATAGCGCCCGCGCGATCGAGATGCGCTGGCGCTGGCCGCCGCTGAATTCGTGCGGAAATTTTTCGCCGTCGGCCGGCGCCAGGCCGACCTGCGTCAGCAACGCCCCGACCCTACCGGCGATGTCGGCATAGGACGACAACAGGCCGAAAGCGCGGATCGGCTCGGCGACGATGTCGCGCACCCGCCAGTGCGGATTGAGCGAAGCATAGGGGTCCTGGAAAATCATGTTCATGCGCCGCCGCATGGCGGGCTGGGCGCGCGCCGCCGATAGCGGCTGGCCCTCGAATTTTATCTGCCCGCCGCTCGGTGCGTACAGCCCCACCGCCATCCGGGCCACGGTCGATTTGCCGCAGCCGCTCTCGCCCACCAGCGACAGCGTGGTGCCGCGCGGAATGATGAAGCTGATGTCATCGACGGCCCGCAGCAACAGCCTGCCCTCGCGGGTCAGCAACCGTTGCAGCCAGGGCTTCGAAACATCGAAACTGCGCGAGACGCCGATCGCCTCCAGCATCGGCGCGGCGGTAGCGTCCGCGATCTCAGACATCGCTCGCCCGCCCGCCGCTGTAGGCGTCGTAGAGCCAGCACGCGGCCCTGGTGTCGCCGGCCGCCAGCAACTCCGGCCGCTCGGCGCGGCAACGCCCGAAAACCTTCGGGCAGCGCGGATTGAAGGCACAGCCTCGCGGGATGGCGTTCAGCCGCGGCATGGCGCCGTCGATCTGGCGCAACCGCTCGACGCGCTGCTCGAGCGAGGGAATGCTGCCCATCAGCCCTTCCGTGTAGGGATGCGCGGGCTGCTTGACCACCGCGCGCACCGGACCGATCTCACAGATGCGGCCGGCATACATCACCGCGACACGGTCGGCGGTCTCGGCGATCACGCCCATGTCGTGCGTCACCAGCATCACCGACGTGCCGTGGTCCTTGGCCAGCCGCTTCAGCAAGGTGATGATCTGGGCCTGGATGGAGACGTCGAGCGCCGTCGTCGGCTCGTCGGCGATGACCAGCCGCGGCTCGGCGCAGAGCGCCAGCGCGATCACCACACGCTGGCGCATGCCGCCGGAGAACTCGTGCGGGTAGGCGTCGATGCGCTGCCGGGCGGCGGGAATGCCGACCTCCTCGAGCCAGCGGACGGCGCGCTCGCGGGCGTCGCGGTCGCTGAGCCTGAGGTGCGCCTGCATGGTCTCGACCAGTTGGTGACCGACCGCATAGAGCGGGTTCAGCGTGGTCAACGGGTCCTGGAAAATGGCGCCGATCTGGCGGCCGCGAATGGGGCGCATGCGGTCGCGCGACAGGTTGTCGATGCGCATGCCGTCCAGCCGGACCTGGCCGCCGGCAATCCGCCCGGGCGGCTCCAGCAAGCCGATGATGGCAGCGCCCGTCAGCGACTTTCCGGCGCCGCTCTCACCCACCACACCCAGCACCTCGCCGACCTCGATGTCGAAGCTGACCGCGTCCAGGGCGCGCAGAATACCGCGCCGGGTCGGAAACTCGACGGTCAGGCGGTCAACCTCCAGCAGGGCCATTCAACGCAGCCGCGGGTTGAGGGCGTCGCGCAGCCAGTCGCCCAGCAGGTTGATGGACAGCACCAGTACCGCCAGCGTGATGCCGGGAAAGATGGTGACCCACCATTCGCCCGAGAACAGAAAGTCGTTACCGATTCTTATCAGCGTGCCCAGCGAGGGTTGTGTCGGCGGCAGGCCGACGCCGAGAAAGGACAAGGTGGCCTCGTCGAGAATCGCCAGGCCGAGATTGAGGGTGGCGATCACCAGCACCGGCCCGAGCACGTTGGGCAGGATGTGGCTGACCATGATCTTCGATGACGTGAGGCCGATCACCCGCGCCGCCATCACGTATTCGCGGCCGCGTTCCACCAGCGTCGAGCCGCGTACGGTGCGGGCGAATTGCGGCCAGCGGGCGATGCCGATGGCAAACACCAGAACGTACAACTCCACCTTGTCGTGGAACGCGCGCGGCAGCACCGCGCGCACCACGCCGTCAACCAGCAGGGCGATCAGGATGGCCGGGAAGGTCAACTGCACGTCGGCCATGCGCATCAGCAACGAATCGACGGCGCCGCCCATATAACCCGCCACCAGCCCGACCGTGATGCCGACCGTGAGCGCAAATCCGATCGCCAGCACGCCCACCAGCAGGCTGATGCGGGTGCCGTACATGATGCCCGACAGTAGGTCGCGGCCCTGGTCGTCGGTGCCGAGCGGATAGGCCCAGTCGGCATCGGCGCCCCAGAAGACCGGCGGCTTGAAGCTGTCCAGCAGGCTCAGGCTGGCCAGGTCGAAGGGGTCGTGCGGCGCCAGCCAGTGGCTGAAGACGGCGCCCGCCACCACCGCCAGCAGCACCAACGCGGCGATCAGCGCCACCGGCGAGTGACGAAAACTGTAGAGAAAATCGCTGTCCCACGCCCGCGCCAGCGCGCCCGGGCGGGGAGATGCCGCCTCGCTCATCGCGCCCCCGTCAGCGCGCGGCGGTCAACCCTGAGACGCGGATCGACCGCATAGTAGAGCAGATCGACGATCAGGTTGATGCCCACGAACACCAGCGCGATCAGCATCAGATAAGCCGACATCACCGGAATGTCGGCCACCCCGATCGACTGCACCAGCAGCAGCCCCATGCCCGGCCACTGGAACACCGTCTCGGTGACGATGGAGAAGCCGAGCAGGCCGCCGATCTGCAGGCCGACGATGGTGATCACCGGTACCAGCGTGTTCTTCAGCGCATGGCCGAAATTGATCACCCGTTCCGACAGGCCGCGCGCACGCGCGAACTTCACGTAGTCGCTGCGCAGCACCTCCATCATTTCGGAACGCACCAGCCGCATGATCAGCGTCATCTGGAACATGCCCAGCGTGATCGCCGGCAACACCAGCGAGCGCAGCCCGCTGATGGTGAGGAATCCGGTGCTCCAGTGCGAGAAATGCACCACGTCGCCGCGGCCGAAACTGGGCAGCCAGCCCAGCACCACGGCAAAGACGAGAATGAGCAGGATGCCGATCAGGAAGGTGGGCAGCGACACGCCCACCAGCGAGAAAATCATGAAGGCGCGCGCCAGCACCCCATTGCGCCGGATGCCGGTATAGACACCCATCGGCACGCCGATCAGCAGCGCCAGCACCGCCGCGGTCAGGGCCAGCTCGATCGTCGCCGGCAGGCGCTCCAGGATCAGGTCGGACACCGGACGGGCGAGACGATAGGAAATGCCGAACTCACCGTGCAGCGTTGCCCACATATAATGCGCGTATTGCACGAAAAACGGCTGATCCAGCCCGAGCTGATGCACCAACTGCACGCGCTGCGCCTCGGTGAAGTCCTGGCCAAGCATGATGGAAACCGGATCGCCGACAAAGGCGAACATGGCATAGGAGATGAAGCCCACCACCAGCAGTACTGGAATCGCCTGCAGCAGCCGCGAAATGATGAAGGCGAACATCGTGCCCGTTCAGGCTCCTTCCTGGCCGGCTGCCCGCCGGAACCGCAAACACATAAGCTGCCCCCCTATCCTTGCAAAGCCCGGGCCACGGCGGATCAGCCGGGGTCCGCCTCGGCCGGGCCGGACCATTCGCTGACCAGGGAAAATCCGACGCCGACCAGCACGGGGCCGACGAAAATGCCGAGCAGGCCGAAGGCCAGGGCGCCGCCAAGCACGCCGAGCATGGTGAGCAGGAACGGCAGTTGCGCGCCGCGGGCGATGAAGAACGGGCGAATCACCGAATCGGAGCCGCTGATCGCGACGACGCCGTAGACAAACAGAATGATGCCCCAGGCCATATGGCCCTGGCTGAGCAGCCACAGCGCGGCCGGAATCCACACCACCGGCGCGCCGATCGGCAGCACCGACAGGCCACCCGCGATCAGGCCCAGCAGCACCGGCTGCGGCACGCCCGATATCCACAGGCCGAAAGCGGTCAGGATGCCCTGCACGACGGCGGTGCCGATGAGGCCGTAGACCACGCCGCGCATGGTGGCGCCGGTGACCTCGATCAAGCGCGGCGCCCGCGGGCCGGCGATGCGCCCGAGGATGACCCGGATCCTCTCGGCCAGACGATCGCCGGCGGCGAAGAAGAAGAACGCCACGAACAGCGCCAGCAGGAACTTCAGCACCCCGTTGGCCACCCCGAACAGCAGCGACAGGGCGAACTCGGCGGCCATGCCGAAGTAGGGCCTGAAGAAATCGCCCATGACCGCGAGGTTCGCCACCCAGGAATCCCAGATCCCGGCCAGACCAGCGCCGACCACCGGCACCTGGCGCAGCCATGCCGGCGGGGTGGGCAGGCCGGCGGCGATCGTGCCCTGCGCCA
>PLTJ01000131.1 GCA_003164455.1 Acetobacteraceae bacterium | reverse complement strand
TGATCAGCGGCTTCGACGCCCGGGTACTTGAGACGGCCCGCATGCTGGGGCAGGTCCTTGGCCTGAAGCTCGCAGGCGTGCTGGAAAAGCCGCTGCAGGTGGCCGAACTGCAAACGATGTTCGAGCAACTGCTGGCCGCGGCCGAGCCGCTGTCGGCCAAGCGGCTGATGGAAGCCATCGTTGCGGATGAGCTGAGCCTCGATTTTCAGCCGATCGTGACCCGCAAGCCGAAAGAGCTGAAAAAGCTGGAGGCGCTGGTTCGCTGGGAGCATCCGGTTTTAGGACTGGTTCCGCCAGGCGCGTTTCTGCCGGCGGCGGAGCGCGACACGGCCACCATTGACGCCCTGACCGACTGGGTCGTGGGTGCCGCGTTGGAGGCCTATCGGGTGCTGGCGGAGCTTGGCGTGAGCGTGCCGTTGTCGGTGAACCTGTCCACCCAGAACCTGCACGATCTGAGCTTGCCGGATCGGCTCGCCGAGCGCGTGCGAGCCGGAGGCATGCCGGCGGAACATTTCTGTCTCGAGATCACCGAGACCGCGGCGTTCCATGACGCCGCGCATACCATGGACATACTGAGCCGGATCCGGCTGAAGGGGATGTCGCTCTCGATCGACGATTTCGGAACCGGCTATTCTTCCCTGAAGCTTCTGCGGCAGATGCCATTCTCGGAATTGAAAATCGACCAATCGTTCGTCAGCGACCTGACAACCTCGCGCGATTCGCAGGCGATCGTGAAGACCATCATCGACCTGGCCGACAACATGGGAATGGGCTGCGTCGCCGAGGGCGTCGAGACGGAGGAGATCGCCGAACTGCTCGAGCAGATGGGGGTCCGCGACATGCAGGGTTATCTCATCGCCCGTCCGATGCCGGTCGAGGCGGTTCCGGCCTGGCTGGCGATTTGGCGCCACAGTGGTCCGGGAATGCCGGAGGGTCCGGTCCATCAGCCCCCGACCAGGCCCAGTGAAAAAGAAGCGGTCCCGGCGGAAACCGGCGCCAATGGCGTGCAACTATCGTCCCGGCAGTTGGAGGTCATGCAATTGCTATCCGAAGGTTGCGCGGTGAAGGAGATCGCCTACCGGCTGGGCATCGGCATCGGCACCGTCAAGGTTCATCTTTCGCTGGCTTACTCGGCTCTGGGGGCGCGCAACCGTGTCGAGGCGGTGATGCGCGCCGAACCGATCCTTCGTGGCAGGTCGATCACCCCAGGGACAACCGGCTGATTGTCCGTCCCGGCGTCGGGTCCCTCGATAACCAACGCCTGCAACCCGGCCTTCCGTGTGTCCGACAGCAACGGAGCCCTGGCTTTGCTGTGCCTGCTTGGGTCAGCGTGCGATCGGGGGCATGATCGGTGATGGTATCGGGGGAGCGGGGCGTGGTCAGCGGGCAGATCTATCGCGATGCGATGGCGCGGGTCGGTGCCGCCGTGCATGTTGTCACCACGGCCGGTCCGGCCGGGCGGCATGGCTTCACCGCCTCGGCGGTGGTTGGCGTCACCGACGACCCGCCCACGTTGCTGGTCTGCCAGAACCGCGCCAGCGATGCCAATCCCGCCTTCAAGGTCAACGGCGTGCTGTGCGTGAACACCCTAGCCGCCGCGCAGGAAGATCTCTCGCCGGTGTTCGCCGGCCTGACGGCGTGCGACATGGATGGCCGTTTCGCCGCCGGGGAGTGGGGCACGCTGGCCACCGGTGCTCCGGTGCTGCGTGGTGCGCTGGTCTCGTTCGACTGCCGCATTGTCCAGGTGGTCGAAATCGGCAGCCATTCGGTGTTGTTCTGCGCGGTCGCGGCGATCGCCGCCAGCGAGAGCCACGAGGGATTGATCTACTTCGCCCGCCGCTACCATCCGGTGCGGGTGACGGTGCCGGGCTGAGCGGCAAGGAAAAGGCCCGGGGTGATGCCCCGGACCCTCTCATGCGCAAACGCGGCGCGGCTCACATCTGGGCGTAGCTGCCTTTGTGCCAGATGTACATCGTGTAGTCGGAGTCGAGAATGTCGCCCTTCTTGTCGTAGCCGATCTTGCCCAGCACGCTATCCCACGGGCCACCCGACTTCAGCATCGCCGCCACTTTCTTCGGGTCGGTGGTGCCCGCCTTGGTGGCCGCCTCGGCCCACACCTGGACGGCGGCGTAGGTGTAGAGAACGTAGCCCTCGGGATCGATGCCCTTGTCCTTGAACTCCTTGACCACCGCCGCCGCGGTCGGGCGGATGCGCGGGTCGGAGGGGAAGGTCATCAGCGTGCCTTCGCCCGTGTCCCCGGTGATCTGCCAATACTCGCTCGTCACCAGCGCGTCGCCACCCATGACCGTTGCGTTCAGCCCCTGCTGCGTGGCCTGGCGCTTGATAAGCCCGATCTCGGTCTGGTAGCCGCCGATATAGATCAGGTTAACCCCAGCCTGCTTCAGGCGGCTGACAATCGCGGAATAGTCCTTCTCGCCTGGCGTATAAGCGGAATAAAGCGCCTCCGTCACGCCAGCCTTGTTCAGCGCCTTCTTGGTCTCGTCGGCGAGGCCTTTGCCGTAGGCCGAATTGTCATGCAGGATCGCGATCTTCTGGCCCTTGTATTCCTTGGCAATATACGCACCCGCCACCGCGCCCTGCTGGTCGTCGCGCCCGCAGGTCCGGAACGTGTTCCAGCTGCCCTCGTCGGTGAACTTGGGGTTCGTCGAGGCCGGGGTGATCTGAAGAATCCCCTCGTCGGCATAGACCTTGCTGGCCGGGATCGAGCTGCTCGAGCAGAAATGCCCTGCCACGAACACCACCTTCTTGCTGGCGAACTCGTTGGCGACCGACACCGCCTGCTTCGGGTCGCAGGCGTCGTCGCCGATGTTCAGCACCAGCTTCTGGCCGAGCACGCCGCCCTTGGCGTTGATATCCGCCACCGCCTGCTCGGCTCCCTCCCTCAGCTGCACGCCGAAGGTTGCATTGCTACCGGTGATCGGGCCGGCGGTTCCGATCTGGACATCGGCCCACGCCGGCGACGCGGCGGCGAGAGCCAGCAAGGCAGCGCCGGCAAACATGGTCCTACTGTTCATGCGGTCCATCCCCCATCGAGTGTCAGACGTTACACCGCGCGCCACGCGCGGCTGGGTTGCAGCCTACGCGGTTCATTCGCCCCTCGTAAAGCCCTGTCCTGCCGTCGCGGCACACAAGGAGACAGAGTGGAAGCAATATGGCTCGCGCTCGGCGCCAAGATGGTGGCGACCGCGGCGATCGTGGTGGTCACGTTCCTGGTGGTCGAGCGCGCCGGTCCGCTGGTGGGGGCCATGGTGGCGACGCTGCCGATTACCGCCGGCCCGGCCTATGCGTTTCTGGCCGCCGAGCACGGCGCCGCCTTCATTGCCGGCAGTACCCCGGCGAGCCTGGCCTCGCTCACCGCCACCGCCGGTTTCGTCACCGTCTATGGCGCGCTGGCGCGCACGCGCGGGTGGTTGGCCAGCACGGTCGGCGCGCTGGTGGTCTGGCTCGTCCTGGTAACGGCGCTGCGCGCCGTCGCGCCGTCGTTGGGCGCGGCCGCGCTCGCCGCCGCCGTGATCTTCCCGGTCTGCCTGCGCATCGTCGCCGCCTGGCGCCACGCGCCGGTGAGCGGACGGTTCCGTTCGTCGCGCTGGGACATTCCGGTGCGGGCCGGCGCGGCGATGCTGCTGGTCGGCGCCACTATCGTGGCGGGCCAACTGCTCGGTCCGGGAGCAGCCGGGGAGCTGGCGCTGGCGCCGGTGGTGATGACCAGTCTCGGGGTGCTGCTGTACCCGCGCATCGGCGGCCCCGCCGCGGTGGCGGTGATGGTCAACACGCTGCCCGGGCTGCTGGGCCTGGCGTTAGCCGTGACGGTGCTGGGTCTCACCGCCCGCCCGCTCGGCGCGACGCTTTCCCTCCTGCTGGCCTTGACGATCTCGCTCACCTGCAACGCCGGCGTGGTGGTGCTGGCATGGGCGCGGCGCAGGCGCTGAGCATTCGTCAGGCCGCGGCCTCGACCTCGGTCTCGATCCGCGCGCCCCGCAGCCCGCCCCGCTACTGCGCCTGCGCGCTCGCCGCGCTGCGAGTCGCGCCCACTCTCGCCGCCAGCGCGGCGGCCATGAATTCGTCCAGCGCGCCGTTCAGCACCGCGTCCGGGTTGCCCGTCTCCACCCCGGTCCGCAAATCCTTCACCAACTGGTACGGG
This sequence comes from Acetobacteraceae bacterium, assembly GCA_003164455.1. GTDB lineage: Bacteria > Pseudomonadota > Alphaproteobacteria > Acetobacterales > Acetobacteraceae > Rhodovastum. The sequence continues at coordinate 3,034 of PLTJ01000131.1, read as the reverse complement.
GCCAGGACATAACTGCGGATCTGGTGGCCCCAGCCAATATCCGTCTTGGCGTTCTCCTGCGCCGCCGTCACCGCCTCGCGCCGCTGCAATTCCTGCTCATACAGCCGCGCCTTCAGCATCCCCATCGCGGTGGCCCGGTTGCGGTGCTGGCTGCGGTCCTCCTGGCAGGCCACCACGATGCCGCTCGGCACGTGGGTGATGCGAATGGCGCTTTCCGTCTTGTTGACGTGCTGCCCGCCGGCGCCCGAGGAGCGGTAGGTATCGACCTTCAGGTCGGCCTCGTTGATCTCGATGTGGATGCTGTCGTCCACCACCGGATAGACCCAGACGCTGGCGAAGCTGGTCTGCCGCCGCGCCGCCGCGTCGAACGGGCTGATCCGCACCAGCCGGTGCACCCCCGCCTCGGTCTTCAGCCAGCCATAGGCGGTGGGTCCGCTGANNAGCATCTCGGCCCAGTCCTGCGCCTCGGTGCCGCCGGCGCCGGCGTTGATTTCGATAAAGGCGTCGTTACCGTCGGCCTCGCCGGACAGCAGACTTTCGATTTCCCGCCGTTTCGCCTCGCTGGCCATCGCGCGCAGGCCGGCGATGCCGTCGGCCACCATGGCGGTGTCGCCCTCGGCCTCGGCCAGCGCGATCAGTTCCATGGCATCGCCGAGTTCGCGCTCCAGCCTGTGTACGCTCTCGATCAGCCCGGCCAGGCGATTGCGCTCGCGCATCACGGTCTGCGCGGTGGCGGCGTCCTTCCAGAGGTCGGGGTTTTCGGCGCTGTTGTTCAGTTCGTCGAGGCGGGCGATGGCGGCATCCCAGTCAAAGATGCCTCCTCAGCAGTGCCACCGACTGCTTGATCTGCTCGTTGAGGGTGTCGGCTTCGGCGGCCATTGTGCTTCGGGCTCCGCGGCAAGGGGCAGCGTCAATACAGCCCGCCCAGGCCGCTGTCGACCCCGGCGGCCTGCGGTGCCGGCGCCGTCGTGGCGACGCTCGACCCGTCCGGCGCGGCGGCCACCGCCGGCCCGGCGCCGATCGCGATGGAGGCGCCCGGCACCTGGTCGGGCTTGAACGCGTCGGTCACGGTGCCCGAGCCCGAATCCCAGCTCGCCAGGGTCACCCCCGGCGGCTGCGCGAAGCCCAGCTTCGGCCGCGCCTTCAGCGCCACCGCCATGAAGTCGTGCCAGATCGGCCCCGCGTCGGCCGCGCCGGTCTCGTTGTTGCCGAGCGTGGTCGGCGTATCGTAGCCGAACCACACCACCGTCACCAGGTCGGGCGTGAAGCCGGCGAACCAGGAGTCCTGGAAGTCCTGGCTGGTGCCGGTCTTGCCGGCCAGCGCCCGCCCCAGCCCCTGCCCGGCCCCTGCCCCGGTGCCGCGCGTCATCACGCCCTGCATCATGGTCACCAACTGGAAGACGCTGGCCGGGTCGGCCAACTGCTTGCGGTCGTCGGTCAACACCGGCGGATGCTGCGGGTCGTCGCAGCCCTGGCAGGTCGGGCCGGGCGCGCGCCAGAGTGTGTTGCCATCGCTGTCCTGCACGCTGTCGATCAGGCTCGGCACCACCTCGCGCCCGCCGGCGGCCAACCCCGCGTAGACGCCGGCGTGGCGCAGCACCGTGGTTTCCACCGCCCCCAACGCGGCCGGCAGCACGCGGGGCATGTCGTCGACCTCGTGGAAGGCGATAGCGGTCTGCGCCACCGCTTCCATGCCGACCTGGGCGGCCACCCGCACGGTCACCAGGTTCAGCGACTGCTCCAGCGCGATGCGCAGCGGCACCGGCCCCTGGAAGTCCATCTCGAAATTGTTCGGCCGCCACTTCCCCGCCGCCCCCTGGTCGAGCACAAACGGCGCGTCCAGGAAGCGCTGCGACGGCGACACCCCGCTCTCCAGCGCCGTCAGGTAGACGATGGGCTTGAAACTCGAGCCGGGCTGGCGGTTGGCCTGGGTCGCGCGGTTGAATTGCGACAGTTCGAAACTCCACCCGCCCGCCATCGCCAGCACCCGCCCGGTGCGGGGGTCCAGCGACACCAGCGCGCCCTGCACCAGCGGGATCTGCCGCAGCACCAACCGCTCCGGCCGCGCCGGCGTGCGGCCCTGCGCGGGCGTGCCCGGTACCACCTCCGCCATCACCACGTCGCCCGGCTTCACCACGTCGCCCATGCGCCGCGGCACCGGGCCGAGCGTGGTCGCGGGCGGCGGCGCCGAGGCACCGGCCGGCACCTGGACCGGGCGCGCCCAGGCAAGATCGGAGAGCTGCATCGGCAGTATCCGAGGCGTTGCCCCACCGGCGCGATCGAGAAGGCCAAGTTTCGCCTCGCTATCGGTCGACTCCAGCACGACCGCCAGCCGCCAGTCCGCCAACATGCCGGGCGGGTGCGCCACCTGACCGAGCAGGTTCGCCCACTCCGTGCGCAGCGACGGCCCGGCCGCCAGCCGCGCCACCGGCCCGCGCCAGCCGCCGCGGCGCCGGTCATAGCGCATCAACCCCTCATGCAACGCGTGGTCGGCGGCGGCCTGCAACTCCGGATCGAGCGAGGTGCGCACCACCAACCCGCCCTGCGTAGTCTCGTCGGCACCGAACTGGTCCACCAGATGGCGGCGCACCTCCTCGGCAAAATAGTCGGCGCCGGTCACCATATCGGGCCGGCGGAACTGCGCCGGAGCGACCGGCTGCGCCTTGGCCGCCGCCGCCTGCTCGACGGTGATGGCATGATCGTCGGCCATGCGGTCCAGCACCCAGTCGCGCCGCACCTTCGCCGCGTCGGCAAAGCGGAACGGGTTGTAGTTGTTCGGCGCCTTCGGCAGCGCCGCCAGGAAGGCGGCTTCCGGCAGCGTCAGCTCATCCAGCGACTTGTTGAAATAGGCCTGCGCCGCCGCCGCGACGCCATAGGATTGCAGGCCCAGATAGATCTCGTTCAGGTACAGCTCGAGGATGCGTTCCTTGCTGAGCGTGTCGTCCAGCCGGATCGCCAGGATCGCTTCCCGCGCCTTGCGTGCCAGCGACACCTCGCTGCTGCCGAGCAGGATGTTCTTGGCGACCTGCTGGGT
>PLTJ01000078.1 GCA_003164455.1 Acetobacteraceae bacterium | reverse complement strand
GGTCCAGGGCGGAGCCCTGGCCTTTCTATACCCGCATCGGCATCAGGACATACAGTGCGCTGGCGTCGGCGGCGTCGCGGACGATGGTGGGGGCGGCGCCGTCGGCGAAGCGGAACTCCACGTCGCCGGCGATCTGGTCGGTGATGTCGTTCAGGTAGCGGGCCTGGAAGCCGATCTCCAGCGGACCCGACTCGTATTTCACGTGGTCGGCGTCGAGTTCCTCGGTGGCGGTGCCCTGTTCGGGGCTGGCTGCCGACAGCACCAGCAGGTCGCGTGCGAGCGACAGTTTCACCGGTCGCGAGCGTTCCGACGAAATGGCGGCCACGCGCGCCACCGCGTCGGCGAAGTCTTTCTTGCCGACGCGCAGCACCTTGTCGTTGTCGCGCGGGATGACGCGTTCGTATTCGGGGAAGGTGCCGTCGATCAGCTTGCTGGTCAGCGTGATGCCTTCGACATGGAACTGGATGCGCGTGTCCGACAGGGCGATGTCGACCTCGCCGCTGACCTCCTCGAGCAGCTTGCGCAACTCGGCCACGGTCTTGCGCGGGATGATGACACCGGGCATGGCCCCGGCGCCTTCCGGCAGCGGCTCCTCGACGCGGGCAAGCCGGTGTCCATCGGTGGCGACGGCGCGCAGCACTTTGGTGCCGTCGCTCTCGGCGGCGTGCAGGTAGATACCGTTGAGGTAGTAGCGGGTTTCCTCGGTGGAAATGGCAAACCGCGTGCGGTCGATCAGGCTGCGCAACGCCAGCGCTGACAGCGCGAACTTGTGCGGCAGCGTGCCGGCGGTCATGGACGGAAAGTCTTCGGTCGGCAGCACCACCAGGCTGGTGGCATAGCGGCCCGAGCGAAGCGCCAACTGGGCGTCGCCGCCACTGTGCTCCAGCTCGACCTCCGCGCCTTCCGGCAATTTGCGGACGATTTCATACAGCGTGGCAGCCGGGGCGGTGCAGGCGCCGTTGCGCGAGGGCGTGGCGGCGACCTCCTCGACGACGGCGATCTCCATGTCCGTCGCGGTCAACGTCAGCCGGTCGTCGCGCACCGCGATCAACACGTTGGCCAGGATGGGGATCGTGTTGCGCTTCTCCACCACGCTCTGGACATGCGCCAGGGCCTTCAGCAGGGTCGCACGATCAGCCTTGAACCTCATGGCGTCATCCTCTTGGGCCGGCACCTCAGGAATCAACACCCAGATAGCGGCGCCACCCGTTCGCGTGCCGCTGCCCGGTTGCCGGGTCGGCTACTGTAGCAACGGTACAGCCGTCCGCATAGCGGCGCCGTTATGACCGTTCGTCTCAGGATTCCAGCATCCGGCGCATCAGTTCGACGTCATCGGCGAAGCTGGCGTCGAGCCCCATCAGCTCGGTGACGCGCTGTACGGCGTGCATGACAGTGGTATGGTCACGGTTGCCGAACCGGCGGCCGATCTCCGGCAGCGAGCGGCTGGTGAGCTGTTTGGCCAAATACATCGCCACCTGACGCGGGCGGGCCACGTTGCGGGCGCGCCGGGCCGAGGACATGTCGGTCAGGCGGATGTTCCAGTGTTCGGCGACCTTGCGCTGGATCTCCTCGATCGTCACCCGCCGGTCGTGTGCCTTGAGGATGTCGTGCAGCACCTCCTGGGTGGATTCCAGGGTGATGGCACGGTTGAACAGGTTGGCATGGGCGATTAGGCGGTTGAGTGCGCCTTCCAGCTCGCGGACGTTGCTGGTGATCTTATGGGCCAGGAACTCCAGCACCTTGGGCAACACCGGCACGCCGGCGCTGTGGGCCTTGGCCTCCAGGATCGAAACACGCAACTCGAAGGTGGTGGCGTGCAGGTCGGCCACCATGCCGCAGCCGAGTCGGGTGCGCACCCGTTCCTCCAACCCCGACAGGTCGGAGGGAGACTTGTCGGCCGACACCACGATCTGCTTGCCGGCGTCCACCAGGGCGTTGAATGTGTGGAAGAATTCTTCCTGCGTCGCCTCCTTGCCGATAAGGAACTGCAAGTCGTCGATCATCAGCACATCGACGCTGCGCAGCTGCTCCTTGAACTCCATGGTGGATTGGCTGCGGATGGCGGCGATGAAGCGGTACATGAACTTCTCGGCCGACATGTAGGCGACCGAAACCGGCGCATCGCCGCGTGAGGCATCGCCGTTGCGGGTCAGCGTCCAGGCAATGGCGTGCATCAGGTGAGTCTTGCCCAGGCCGACGCCGCCGTACAGGAACAGCGGGTTGAACCCCACGCTGGCCGGCCTTTCGGCCACGCGGCGGGCGCAGGCATAGGCAAACTCGTTGGGTTTGCCGACCACGAAGCACTCGAAGGTGAAGCGTGGATCGAGCGCCGCGGCGGTCTCGGTGCGCGCATCGGGGCGCTCGGGACCGGCATGTCCACTGACCGGAGGGGGCGGCGCCGCGACGGTCGCCGGCTCGGCCGGCCTCTCGCCGGGCGAGGCGTCGCCGACGCGGATATCGACCCGCCGAACCCGCTGGTTCTCGGCCTGCCACAGCGCGTTCAGCCGGTCGCCGTAATGGGTGCGCACCCAGTCGCGCAGGAAACGGGTGGGCAGACGGACCGTGACCTCGTCGCCGTCGAGCCCGTCGAGCGACATCTGCCGCAGCCAGGTACGGTACTCGACGTCGCCAACCTCGCTTTGCAGCCGTCCGCGGACGCGGACCCATTGCGCAGCCAGGTAAAGTTCATCGGAGGATCGCTGCCCGGTCNNCCGTCCCTGTCGATGTTCGCGCCGTTGGCCACCATAACCCCCTGCTCGCGACAGTCCCTGCCCCGCCGCAACAACCCAGGCTCACAGGTGGGGTTGGCCTCTCATCCTGCCCCATTCAGAACCGGCGGCAACACCACCGGTCGAGAAATGATTAGGCAGAAACTGGGCAAAATGCAACCGCAAATCGCCATCGCGTTACATAAAATCAACATACACAAAAGACAAACAAAATAACGCACCAAACCGTTCCCGGTTCAAGGCGTTAATTTCTTGGTCTCTTTTGAGTGTCGCGTTCACGTCACGGGGCCGGGCGTTTCAGCGCCCGGCCGGACGGGCGGTCAGCCCTTTGCCAACGCCTTGATGCGCGCCGACAAACGCGAGATTTTCCGTGCCACCAGGTTCTGGTGCACCACGCCCTTGGTTGCCGCCCGCTGCAACTCCGGCTGAGCCACCCGCAGCGCATCCACGGCCGACACCTTGTCGCCGCTGGCGATCGCCGCCTCCACTTTCTTGATGAAGGTCCGCATGCGCGACCTGCGTGCCTGGTTGCGTGCCGTGCGACGCTCGATCTGGCGGATGCGCTTGCGCGCTGAAGCGGTGTTGGCCATGGGCTCTCTTCGGCAGTGTGTGCGGTGGCGTGGAACGGGACGGAACGTCACTGCGGGCAACGCGCCCGCGCGGCGACGAGGGACGGTTGTTTAGGCAGGCCCGCGCGGCGAGTCAAGGAAGCGGAGGCCACCGGGGCGGAACGTGCTCAACCCAGGCGAAAATTCGCGTGCCGCTTGTCGACGAACGCCGCCATGCCCTCGCGCTGGTCGGGGTTCTAAGGCTACCGCTGGGTTGCCCGGCAATAGAAGGTGCTGCGACCCGACTGCACGATCCGGCACACGCCCGGACAGGCCGGCGGTCCGGGGCAGCGTTCGCACGCCTCGCCTTCGCGGCCGTAGACCTTCCACGCATGCTGGAAATAGCCCAGCTCCCCATCGGGCCGGACATAGTCGCGCAGGCTCGATCCGCCGGCGGCGATCGCCTCGGTCAGCGTGGCCTTGATCTCCGCCACCAAGCGGACGGCCCGCGCCCCCGCCACCGTGCCCGCCAGTCGCCGCGGGCTGATGCCGGCGCGGAACAGCGCCTCGCAGACATAGATGTTGCCCAGCCCCGCTACCGTGCCCTGGTCGAGCAGGGCCGCCTTGATCGGGCTCCGCCGGCCCGCCAGCGCCGCCGACAGCACCGCCGGGGTGAAGGCCGCGTCCAGCGGTTCCGGCCCGAGCCCGGCCAGCAGGCCATGCGCGTCCTCGGCGGCCGTCGCCACCAGGTCAATGCAGCCGAAACGGCGCGGGTCGATGAAACCTACCCACCAGCCATCCTCGGTCTCCAGCGTCAGGTGCTCGTGCCGCGGCACGTCATGGACGCCGGCCGGCCCGATCAGCATGCGCCCGGACATGCCGAGGTGGAACAGCACGCTGTCGCCACCGTCCAGGCGCATCAGGATGTATTTCGCCCGCCGCCGGAACCCGGTGACGCGCGCCCCGGTCAGGCGTGCCGCCAGCCCCGGCGGAAAGGCCCGGCGCAGGTCCGCCCGATGCACCGCCGCGCGCCGGATGACCCGGCCCTCGAGGGCGGCTTGCAACCCACGCATCACCGTTTCGACTTCGGGGAGTTCCGGCATGATGGGAAAGCAGGCTATACAGGGTCCCGATGAGCGACAACATGCGCGATGACCCTGGGTCCGCGGGCCAGCGAACCATCGATTTCGGCTTCCGCCAGGTGCCGGTGGAGGCGAAGAAAACGCTGGTGCGCGCGGTCTTCGACAGCGTGGCAACGCGCTACGACCTGATGAACGACCTGATGTCGCTGGGCATCCACCGCGCCTGGAAGCGCGCCTTCATCGCCACCCTGGCGCCACGGCCCGACCGCACGCTGCTCGACCTGGCCGGCGGCACCGGCGACATCGCCTTCGGCTGGCTGGCCGGGGGCGGCGGCCCGGCGATCCTGTCCGACATCAACGCGGCCATGCTGG
>PLTJ01000211.1 GCA_003164455.1 Acetobacteraceae bacterium | reverse complement strand
GCGCCTCGGTCTCGCCGACCTGGGCCATTTGCACCGACATCGCGCCGGCGTGGGCGGGCTCCGCGGGCGGGATGCTCAACACCGGCTCGGCGATTTCCTCGATCGCGGCACCGCTCGCTTTCGGCTTCATCGCCGACTGGTCTGGCAATTATTCGACGCCGTTCAGCGCCTCGCTGATCCTGCTTCTCGTCGGCGCCGGGATGTGTCTCGTCATGCGGCCCGACCGCCAGGTCCGGGACGAAGGCTGACCAGTTGCCAACCGCCCGAGCTTCCTGGACCGGCGTTGTGGATAACGGCGGTTTCGCCATAGACGGATAGCCTCCCGCCGCGCCAATCTGCCATCGAACACGGGTCCCGGGAGGACGCTATGCTCACACGCAGGTCCACGCTGACCGGCCTGGCCGGTCTGTCCATCGCGCCATCGGTCGCGCACGCCGCCGGCGAGAAGTATCGCGGCGCCACCGTGCGGCTGATCACCGAGCGCAACTCGCACCAGATCGCGTTGCAGGAGACGCTCGGGGAGATCGCGAAATCCTGGGGCGTCACGCTGGACGTACGCGACGTCACCACCGACGAGATCGAGAGCAAGGTGGTGATCGACTATGTCGGCGGCGCCGACACCTGGGACCTGATCTATACCGGCGGCGTGCAGCGCATGGCGCAATGGGCCTATGGCGGCATCATCCAGGACATCGCCCCCCTCATCAAATCGGTGGGCGATCCCAAGCTGCTGGCCTGGGACCAGTTCACCGACGCCGCCCGCCATGCGGTGACGGACGGCGACAAGGTGTGGGGCCTGACGTGCGCCACCAGTGAGCAGTCCTACGTCTACCGCCGCGACATCTTCGCGGATGCCTCCGAGCGGGCCGCCTTCGCCAAGCGATTCGGCTATCCGCTGGCGCCGCCGGCGACCTATGCCCAGCATCAGGACGTCGCGGTTTTCTTCACCCGCAAGCGTGGCGAAATGCTCGCCGGCAAGCCGCTCGACCGCGACTTCTACGGCACCATCCTGTGCGACAAGCGCGGCACTTTCCTGTGGCACACCTACGAGAATTTCGTCGCCGCGTTCGGCGTCAGCGTCTACGACCCGAAGACGAAAAAGGTCGGGCTCACCAGTGCCGCCAACCTTGCCCTGGTGAAGGCGATGAAGAACCTGGTGCCGTATCTGCCGCCCAGCCACATCAACCTTTCCAGCGGTGAGGGCGTGACCCTGTTCGGCAACGGCCACGCCGCGATGATCGGCGAGTATTTCGACCGCCAGGTGCTGACCATGACGCGCAAGGGCACGCCGGTGACCCTCGACATGGTGGACTTCGCCTTCTTCCCCACCGCCGAGGGCAATCCCAAGGGGGCCGTCAGCGGCATGCGTTCGGGCCCGCCGGTGGTGTCCATCTACGGCCGTTCGCGCAATGCCGAGGCCGCCTACAAGCTGCTGGAGGCGGCGCTGGCGCCGGCCTCGATGAACGACATGGCGCGCAAATACCCGGGCTACATGCCGGATCGCATGGAGGCGTTGCAGTTGAAGGCGGTCAACGATCCGACCTCCGCCTACCTGCTGAAGCTGGCAGCAGCAAAAGTCACCGCCCTGACCGATTTCGACATTCTGCCCTATCCCTCGATCCTAAAAGCTTCCGAGATCGTCGATGCGGTTACCGGCGTGCTGTCGGACATCCTGGTCGCTGCGCCGGATGCGCCGATCGAGCCGAAACTGGCCGAGATGCAGGCCAAGGTCGAGCAGATCGTGGCGCCGCTCTGACCATGCCGCGCTTCGCCGTCCGCGCCCTGGAACTGCACAGCGCCTATGCCTGGGACATCGCATGGGCGCGCCGGGCGCTGGATTTCATCGCCGCGCACGACATGACGGCGCTGGTGCTGCACCGCAACGACATCGTCGATCAGGTGGTGTATCCGGGCCGCATGTTCGGCGCCTCGGATGACTGCGCCAACATCTTCGAGCGCTACCAGCAGATCTACCGAAAACTGTACAAATACACGCCGACGCGCCGCAGTGGCCCGTACCAGCGGCGCGACTACCTGCGTCGCCTGTGCGATCTTGCGGCCCGGCAGGGCACCGAAGTGTGGCTCCAGAACAAGGAACTCTCATTTCACGATATTTTTCTGGAGTTCAATCCGCAACTCACCAAGGGCGGCACGGTGTGCCCGAACGAGCCGTTCTGGTGGGATTTCCTCGACGCCAAATACACCGAACTGTTCCAGGATCTACCCGGTATCGCCGGCATCATCACCGCGCCGGGCACCGGTGAGAGTCGGCTGTCCGCCGCGGCCAACCGCTGTGACTGCGACCTGTGCCGTGGGGTCACGCGCCCGCAATGGTACAGCAAGCTGATCGGCGCCATGCACGCGCCCATCCGCGCCGCCGGCAAGCAGCTCGCGGTGCGCGACTTCGTCTTCGACCGCGCGGCGCACGAGGAACTCGCCGGGGCGATCGAGGGGCTGCCCGCCGACATCATCATCAGCCTGAAGAACACCCCGCACGACTACTACCCCACGTTTCCCGACAACCCGCGCCTGGGCCGGGTCGGCCCGCACCGGCAGTGGATCGAATATGACTGCATGGGTCAGTATTTCGGTTGGGGCATCGCGCCGTCGATCATGATCGACGACATCGCGCGACGTCTGTCCGTCGCCGAAGCCGCCGGCGCCGACGGCGCGGTGTTCCGCACCGATTGGGAAAGCCTTGACGGGCACAGCGTTTTTCACACGCCCAACCTGGTCAACCTGCATGCCGGCGCTGCCCTGTCGCGCGACGCCGCCGTACCGCGCGCCGGGATCTGGCGATCCTGGCTGGAAGGGCAGGGCATGCTGACGCCGGGCGCCGATGCCGCGTCCGCGATCGCCTGGGTGGAAGCATTGCTGGGCGGAAGCTGGGAAATAACCCGCCGCGCCTGCTACGCGCAGGACTGTGTTTTTTCCGATTCCACCAACTACCCGGTGAGCCTCGACCACGCCTTCTGGCTGGCCGAGGAGAAGAACAGCCTGCGCGACTGGGACTCCGCGAAGGCCGATGCGCTGGTCCCCACCGAGGCAGTGGCACGCCGCGTCATGGCGGAAAAGGACGAGGCGGTGGCGCGCGCGGAGGCATTGCTGACGCTCGCCGCGCTGTGTCCGGCCGGCCTCACCGCCGCGGCGCATCGCGACATTGTCGCCAGGATCGATGTCTTTGTCCGCTACGTTCGCGGCTATCGCGCCATCGGCCACGCACTCATCCTGGCCCGCGTGCTGTTGCAGGGCCGCCTGGGCGCGTTCCGGGAAGAAGCGGAGACGCTTTTGCGTGTGGCGCTCGCGGATCTTCTCGACAACGCCGCGGCGTTTGACGCCTTCGCGCGTGAGACCGATCACCCGCACAGGGTGTACACGCTGCTCAGCCCGGACCGCCTGCGCGCCCTGCACGCCGATCTGACCCGGCGCCTCGCCACCCGGCCGGCGTCATGAGCGCACTGGCCCGGCAGCGGCGGCACGCGCTGTTGCTGCTGTTCATTCCCGGATTCTTCTACCTCGTCACCGTGCGCATCGCGCCGGCCGTCTTCACGATTGGCATGAGCTTCTCGAAGTGGAACCTCAAATCCGGCGCGCCGCCGAGTTTTGCCGGCATCGCCAACTACACGGCGCTGCTGCACGATGCGGGCTTCGGCATATCGCTCGCCCGCACCTTGATCTTCACGGCCTGCGCGACGGTGATCGAACTGACGCTGGGTCTTGCCGTCGCCATGCTGCTCAATCGCCGCTTTCCCGCGCGGCGGCTGGTACGCACCGTGGTGCTGGCGCCCATGGTCATCACCCCGGCCGTGGTCGGTATGATGTGGTTCATCTTGTTTCACGACACGATCGGACCCTTGAACTGGTTTCTGTCCGCCATCGATCTCGGCCCGGTGGGCTGGCTGACGAGCCCTCGGGTGGCGATGGTCTCGGTGCTGTTCATGGATGTGTGGCACTGGACGCCGTTCATGTTCCTGTTGTCGCTCGCCGCCTTGCAGGCGGTGCCGCGGGAATCGCTTGAGGCGGCAGCGGTGGACGGTGCCTCGGCGTTGCAGTCGCTGCGCCTGGTGCTGCTGCCCGCCATTGCCGACACGCTGGTGGTGGCCGCCGTGCTGCGCGCCATGGAGGCTTTCGAATTGTTCGCCGAACCCTATGTGATGACCGGCGGCGGCCCGGGCGACGCGACCGAGACGATCAGCCTGCACATCTACAAGTCGGCCTTCCTATTCTTCGACATGGGCTATGCCGGTGCGATGATCGTCGTCAGCATCGGTATCCTTGTCGCCCTCTACAGCATCTCGCTGCGGTTGGGGCCGCGCGTGGCATGAGGCGCGGCATCCCCTCACGCCTCGGGCTGGCGCTGGCGCTCGCGGTTCTGCTGATCTGCACCCTGTTCCCGGTTTACTACATGGTGCTGACCTCGCTGAAGCCGGACGAGACGCTGCTGGCGCAGCCGCCGGCCTTCCTGTTTACGCCCGTGCTGGACCACTACGCCACGCTGCTGCACGATGGCGACTTTCCGCGCTACTACACCAACAGCATCATCGTCGCGGTCGGCGCCACCGTGCTGGCGGTGTTTCTTGGTTCGATGATGGCCTACATCATGGCGACCATCCCGTTCCGCCTGTCGCCGGTGGCCTTCTTCCTCATCCTGCTGCCGCGCACCTTTCCACCGATCACCACGCTGATCCCGATCTTCATCGTCGTGCGTTGGCTCGGTTTGATGGACAAGGTTGAGACGTTAATTCTATTTGAGACCGCCGCGCGCCTGCCGCTGGTGGTCTGGATCATGCGCGGCTTCATCCGCACCATCCCGTTCCCGCTGCTGGAGGCCTCGTTCGTCGATGGTTGCACGCCGGCACAGGCTTTTTTCCGCATCATCGTGCCCTTGGCCGCGCCCGGGCTGGCGGCGGTGGGCATCATCAGCTTCATCGATACCTGGAACGCCTTCCTGATGCCGCTGGTGCTGACGAATTTCAACGCCGTCACCGCACCGGTGGGCATGATGTCCTACGTGAACAGCGAGGAACAACTGATCTGGGGCGTCATCGGCGCCGGCGGCGTGCTGACGATCCTGCCCGTGCTGATTCTCGCCTTCGCCCTCAACCGGTTCCTGTTGCAGGGCCTCACCGCCGGGGCGGTAAAATGAAGCCATCGGAGCACCAGCGCATGAGCTTCACCTTCCGCGGTTTCGAAATGCACGGCCGGCGCCTGTGGGAGCGCGACCGCGTCGAGCAGGCGCTGGCCTTCATCCGCGCCCACGACATGACCGCGCTGGTGCTGCACGAGCCCGACATCATCCACCAGCTTGTCTTCCCGCGGTGCTTCTTCGACCCCTATGCGCAGTGGACGAGCGCGCCGGCCCGCCGCGGCGAGAACGCCATACAGAACAACCGCGTCTATTTCGAACACCTGCTGAACCTGGCCCATAACCAGGGCACCGAGCTGTGGCTTGAGGTGAAGGAACTGACGTTTCCCGACGAGGTGCTGGAGGCACGGCCGGAGCTCATCAAGGGTGGCGTGGTCTGCCCGAGCGATCCGTTCTGGCGCGACTTCATCACCGCCAAGACCGAGGAGTTGCTGGTCGATTTTCCGCTGTTGTCGGGCATTATTCTCAGCCCCGGTTCACCGGAGGGGCGCGCCTCGCGGTCGCAGAACAAGTGCGGCTGCGCGCTCTGTGCATCGACGTCGCTGGTCGATTGGTACGACGGCATCATCCGCGCCATGCACGTCCCGCTGGCGGCGCGTGGCAAGAAGCTGGCGGTGCGCGACTTCGCCTATAAGCCGGTGGACCATGAGCCGCTGATCGAGGCGGTCGGCCGTCAGCCCGACGACGTGATTTTTTGCATCAAGACCACACCGCATGATTTCTATCCGACATTTCCGGACAACCCGGCTTTCGGCCGGCTGCCCAACCGGCCGCAATGGGTGGAGTACGACGTGCAGGGCCAGTTCTACGGCTGGGGCGTGTTTCCCTGCGTCATGTTCGACGACATCCGCCGCCGCCTCGCGCATGCCGCCGCGCAGGGCGCCACGGGTGGGTTGTTCCGCTCGGAGTGGGAACGCATCAACGATCTTTCCGTCCTCGATGGCGCGAATGCGGTGAACATGGTGGCGGCTGCCAAGCTGGCGCTCGGCCCGGCCAGCGACGAGGGCATCTCGGTGGCCTGGTTGGCGGAACGCGGCTGGGACGAAGCGGCCGCGCCATGGCTGGCGCAGGTCGCCGCACGGACCTGGCCGATTTTGCGCGATGCGCTGTACATCGACGATTTCCTGTTCTCCGACGCGTCGATGTTCCCGCGCAGCATCGGCCGGGCCTGGTGGACGATGGAAAAGAAGCACGCGCTGGTACCTTGGTCGCCGGCGCATGAGGGCCGGCTCGACCTGGATTCGGCGCGCATTGCGGCGTTGTTGGCCCAGAAACAGTCCTCTGTTGACGGTGCGTGCGCCCTGGTCGCTTTTCTCGACCAACCGCATGAGGGCGTGCCTGCCGCGCTGTTGACGCTGTGGCGGCAAAGCGCGGCGCTGCTACCGCTCTATGTCGAAGGCATGCTGCTCTGTGCCGAGGTTTGCCTGCGTGCCCGCTGGCAGGAGCGGGACCCCGAGCGCGCCGACGGTGCCGCCTTTGCCGCCGCGGTGGACCGTCTCGCGCGTTTCGCCGATGGGCTGCGACCCTTGGCGACGCAGGCCCGCCACCCGCATCAGGTGGTGATGCTGCTGGACGCGCACCGTGTTGACGACATCGTCGCCGAGGCGCGCAGGTCCGCCACCAGTCGATCGAGCCGCGCGGTGTCCAGCATCCAGTAGGCGGTGTAGGTGTAGCGCGTGCCNNCCCCGCGCATACCACGCGAACAGCGAAAAAGTGTCGCGCAGTTGCGAGCGTCCCGGTTCCGGCAGGTCGTCGGTGGCGGCCCTGATATCGGCCGACATGGCGTCGGCTTCAGCCACCGCCGCGTCCTTCTCGGCGTAGATTTCGGAGAGCTTGGCGGCGCTCATGTCCAGAGCCCCGCGCTGCGCCGGCTCCCAGTCGGCGATGCCGTGCACTTCCAGCATCATCATCTCGGCCTTGCGTAGGGTGTCCGGGAACATGCAGTCCTCGTGGAACACGTGGCGCAGCACGAACACGGTCTTACGCATCGCCGGCCAGGAGCGCAGCAGCACGTCGCGCAACGCCGCGCGGGCCCGCGGATGGGCGGTGAGGTCGAAGCGCGCCTCGTCCAGTCCACCGCCGAGCGTGGTCGCCACCGGCCGCTCAAGCTGCGCCGCCACCAGCGCTTCGGTCTCGGTCGAAGGGTCCTGCGCCAGACCCGCGAATCCGGAAAAGTTGGAAAAATTCAATGTATCGAATACGCTTGCGTCGGAGATCACCTCCCAGTCCGTGCGTGCCACCACGCCGCTCACCCCGTTCGCCGCGCAATGGCGAAAGCGTTCGCGCATGTCGTCCAGCACGATGGCGGGGAAGATGCCAAGGCCGAAAAACTGGCCCCAGCTGTCGAACTCCACCCATTGCGGGTGCGCGCCGACGTGGCCGATGCTCGGATTGTTGGGGAAGGTCGGATAATAGTCGTGCGGCGTGTTCTTCAGCGAGATGACGATGTCACCGGACACCCTCCCGGCGGCCCGCAGCACCGCGCCCTGGTTGGAGCGCGTGTAGCTGAAGTCGCGCACCGCCAGGAGTTTCCCGCGCGCCGCCAGCGGCCGGTGCATCGCCCCGATCAGGTCGGCGTACCAGTCCTCCGCCTGGGTCGCCATGCAGCGCGGGCAGCGGCATTCGTTGGCGCTGATGGTCACCCGTGTCTCGCGCGTCGCCGGTGAGACGATCAGGCCGCCGAGGTCGGGCAGGGCGGTCATCAGCTCGTCCACTTTCGCCTCAAGATAGTCCCACCAGAACGGGTCGGAGGCGCAGATCGCGTTGTCTTTCCACAGCTCCGGCCGCACTTGCAACAGGGAGTCGTGAAAACTCACTTCCTTCACTTGCAGGAAGACGCGCATGCCGTTGTCGCCGGCGTGGTGCAGAATGGCGCGCAGGTATTGGCGGTTGTTGTCGATGTTGTGGTAGCGCACCGGCCAGCGCGCCCAGATCTGTGCCACGCCGAAATAGCGGGCCGGGAAGGCCAGCATGTCGAGCAGGTCGTTCTTGTGCAGCACGAGCGCGTTCAATCCGAATGCTGCACCCTCGTCGATGGCGCGCTTCACCCAGCGCCAGCTCCACATGCGATCGCCGTGCATCTCCACGCCGCGGACGTCGAACAGCGCCATGTCAGCTTTCTCCGCGGGCGCGGGCCAGTACCGTCCTGCCCTCGCGGGCGATGTCGGCGAGCCGGCGGTGGTCCATCAGCAACACGATCTGGTGGCGCAGCTCGGCGTTCTCGGTGATCGGGCGGATGCTTTCCGCGAAGGCTTCGAGTTCGTCGAGCGCGGTGGCGAACTCGGCCAGATCGGCGGCCTCGGGCCCGTCGTCGCGGCGTTGCTCCGCATCGCACCAGCGCGCATACAGACACACTTCGCCGCAGATCCGGAATCCCTCGATCCACACGGCCATGCGGTCGAAAATATCGGCCAGCCAGGCAGTGCAGCGTCGGCGGCACGGCGGCATCGCCACGGCGCACATCGGCGGCCAGAGCTTCGGCCATCGCCGCGGCCTGCCGTTTTTCGCCGATCAAGCGTCGCCACCCGTGCGCGCTCCATCACCAGGTCAGGCGCGCGTGCCGGGTCCCAGGTGTGCAGCGCGTCGCGCGTTTCCATGCCCCACCACGCCCGCCGCAGGCTGCGCGGGTACATGCTGTTGTCGGCGAACACGAAGCCATCGATGTAGAGCGCGCCACGCATGATCGCCTCGGTGCGCGACAGGATGCCGCCCAGCCAGGGGGCTGCTTCCTGCGGCCAGCCGGCATCGGCGAGCCAGCGCCGGCAGGCTTCGGTGGCATCGATCGGTGCCCCCGCGGCGAAGGCGGCGGCGAGGATCAGGTTGACGGCGTTGAGTCCATCGAGCGACCAAAGATCGTTGATGCGCTCCCACTCGACCCGGAAAGACGCGCCGGAAACGCCCTTGTCGGCGGCATGCGCAAAGCGCGACCGCATGTCCTCGAGCGGCATGCAAGGGAAGAGTCCCCAGCCCCAGAACTGCCCCATCGTGTCGTATTCGATCCACTGCACGCGTCCGGGCCGTCCGATCGCCGGGTTGTGCGGGAAGCCGAGATAGAAATCGTGCGGCGTCGCCTTGGAACACAGGATCACGTCGGCCGGCGCACGGTCGATCGCCGCCACCAGCGGCGCGTGGTCGGCCGGCTTGTAAGCGAATTCGCGCACCGCCAGCGTGCGCCCATGCCGCGATGTCGCCCGGTGCAGCGCGGTGATGATGCCGAGGTACCAGTCCTCCAGCCCGGTCGCCGCGCACACCGGGCAGCGGCACTTGTTCTGGGCGCGCGAGGTTTTCCCCTCGGTCGATCCGGCGCTCGAAATTATGCCGGCCACGAGCGGGAAATCGGCCAGGAACTCGTCGGTCTTGCGCTCGATGAACTCGATCCAGAACGGTTCGCTCGGACAGACCACGCCGTCCTTCAGCAATTCCGGCCGAAGTTCCAGAATCTCATCGGGAAAGCCGATCTCCTTCACTTCCACCAGCACGCGCACGCCTGATTTGGCGGCCATGCGGCAAACATGATCGAGCCAGACGCGATTGTTCTCGATCGCGTTCTCGCCGCGCCGGGTCGGCGCATTCCGCCACAGCCCGTACGGATCGAGGTAGCTGCGGGGATAGGTCACCATCTGCACCAGATCGGTCTCGTGCAGCACCAGCGTATTGAGCCCGTTGCGCACTATCACGTCCAGCGCGCGGGCAATCGCCTCGCGCGACCAGATGTGCCGTCCGTGCAATTCCAGGCCGCGCATGTCCAAGCCCACCCGATCCTCCCTCGCCCCGTGTCGCGCGCAGGATCGGACCCGGCAGCCCATCCGTCAATCGGACGGACTTTGCCCGCCCATGGTCCGGACGAATGGTAGCCGGGATGCTACAGCGGCTTGGCGATCGAGGAGGCGCGCCAGAGATTGACGTTGCCGTCGATCGCATGGCGGTCGATCTCGGCCAGTTCGTCGGCGGTGAACGCGAGGTTGTTCACGGCGTCGAGCGAATCGTCGAGCTGCGCCACNNTCGCTTCAGAAGCGCCGGCCCCACCCTACGCGTCCATCAGGCGAGAATCGCGTCGATGGCCTTCAGTTCCTCGGCGCTGAACGTCGGATGCTTCAGTGCCGCCACATTTTCCGCGATCTGTTGGGGCCGGCTGGCACCGATCAGGGCGGAGGTCACGGCGGGGTCGCGCAGGACCCAGGCCAGCGCCATCTGCGCCAGGCTCTGGCCGCGCCGCTCGGCGATGGCGTTCAACGCGCGCACCCGCTCCAGGTTCTGGGGCGTCATAAACCGGTCGTTCAGCGAGCCGCCCTTGGCCGCCCGCGTATCCGCCGGCACGCCGTTCAGGTATTTGCCGGTCAGCATGCCCTGGGCGAGCGGGGAAAACGCGATGCAGCCGATGCCAAGCTCGCCGAGCGTGTCGAGCAGGCCGCCCTCGATCCAGCGGTTGAGCATCGAATAGGAGGGCTGGTGGATCAGGCACGGGGTGCCGAGCCCGCGCAGNNTCCAGCGGCGTGCGCGGATCGACGCGGTGCGAATAGAAGATGTCCACGTAGTCGAGCCCCATGCGCTTCAGGCTCTGATCGAGGCTGGCGGTGAGGTATTTGCGCGAGCCCCAGGCGCCGTACGGTCCCGGCCACATGTCGTAGCCGGCCTTGGTGGAGATGATCATCTCGTCACGGTAGGGCTTGAAGTCCACGGCCATCATGCGGCCGAAATTCTCCTCGGCCGAGCCGAACGGCGGGCCATAGTTGTTGGCGAGATCGAAACTGGTCACCCCGCGGTCGAAGGCGCGGCGCAGCACCGCGCGGCCGGTTTCGAACACGTCCGCGCCGCCGAAATTCTGCCACAGCCCCAGCGAGATGGCCGGCAGATCAAGCCCGCTGCGCCCACAGCGGCGGTAGACCATCGTCTGGTAACGCTCGGTGGCAGCCAGATAGGTGGGGGCGAGCGGCATGGCGGCAATCCTCCGGCAACTGGGTGGGCGAGCCATAGACTCACCGGGCCGACCGGGCAAGACTGTGCGGCGCGACCCGGCGGCGTCTCTCCACGCTGGCACAATCGTGCCGGTCATGTAGGGTGGCGCCCGCGACAGAAGCTTACGAATGGAACGATGCGCATGGTGGACCCCACCCGCCCGACTGCCCCCGCCACGAACCCGGCGAACGCGCCCGAACCGGGCCGCGACTTCGTCCGCGACATCGTCCAGGCCGATCTGGACGCCGGCCGGGTCGGGGCCATCGTCACCCGCTTTCCCCCGGAGCCGAATGGCTACCTGCATATCGGCCACGCCAAGTCGATCTGCCTGAATTTCGGCATCGCCCAGGAATACGGCGGCCACTGCAACCTGCGCTTCGACGACACCAACCCGGTGAAGGAGGAGCAGGAGTTCATCGACTCGATCCAGCAGGACGTGCACTGGCTCGGTTTCGACTGGGGCGAGCACAAGTACTTCGCCTCGGACTATTTCGACACGCTCTACGCGTGGGCGGAGCACCTGGTCCGGGCCGGGCTGGCCTATGTTGACGACACCTCGGCCGAGGAGACGCGGACGATGCGCGGCACCCTGACCGAGCCCGGCCGCGAATCGCCCGACCGCAACCGCACGGTGGCGGAGAACCTCGACCTGTTCCGCCGCATGCGGGCCGGCGAGTTCCCCAACGGTGCGCGCGTGCTGCGGGCGAAGATCGACATGGCGGCGGGCAACATGAACCTGCGCGACCCGGTGCTCTACCGCATCCTGCACGCCGCCCATCCACGCACCGGCGATGCCTGGTGCATCTATCCCACCTACGACTATGCGCACGGCCAGTCCGACGCCATCGAGGGCGTCACCCACTCCATCTGCACGCTAGAGTTCGACGACCACCGTCCTCTGTATGACTGGTTCATCGAGCACCTGCCGGTGCCGGCGCGGCCGCACCAGTACGAGTTCGCCCGGCTGAACATCACCTACACGGTGCTGTCCAAGCGGATTCTGACCACGCTGGTGCGCCAGGGCCACGTTTCCGGCTGGGACGACCCGCGCATGCCGACGCTGGCCGGCCAGCGCCGCCGTGGCGTGCCGCCCGCCGCCTTGCGCGAGTTCGTCCGCAGCGTCGGCGTGGCGCGCGCCTACAGCGTGGTCGATGTGGCGATGTATGAGCACGCCATCCGTGAGGTGCTGAACGCCACCGCCCCGCGCCGCATGGCGGTGCTGCGGCCGTTGAAGGTCGTCATCGAGAACTGGGAGGAAGGCCGCACCGAGACGCTGGAGGCGGTGAACAACCCCGAGGACCCGTCCGCCGGCACCCGGCCCGTGACCTTCGGCCGCACGATCTACATCGAGCGCGAAGACTTCATGGAGTACCCGCCCAACCGCTTCCATCGCCTGTCTCCGGGGCGCGAGGTGCGGTTGCGCTACGCCTATTTCATCACCTGCCGCTCGGTGGTGAAGAACGACCGGGACGAGGTGGTGGAACTGCGCTGCACTTACGATCCCGCCACCCGCGGCGGCGACGCGCCGGACGGGCGCAAGGTGCGCGGCACCCTGCACTGGGTGGCGGCGCACGACGCGGTGCCAGCCGAGTTGCGGCTTTACAACCCGCTGTTCAGCCGTCCCGACCCGGGGGCGGACGGCGACATCATGGCCGATCTCAGCCCGGACTCCTTGGAGGTGCTGACGGGCGCCCTGCTCGAGCCGGCGCTGGCGGGTGTCGCGGCCGGCGCGGTGGTGCAGTTCGAGCGCCAGGGCTACTTCTGCGCCGACCCCGATGCCACGCCAGAGGCCCTGGTGTTCAACCGCACCGTCGGCCTGCGCGACACCTGGGCGAAGGTGCAGGCCGGCGCGAAAGGGGGCTGAGTCATGCGCATCGCCTTCATCCACACGGTCGGTTTCCTGGTGGACAACTTCCGCGAGCGGGCAGCCGCCGAACTGCCCGGCGTGGACTGCTTTCACATCCTGAACGAAAGCCTGTTGCAGGACCTGCTGCGCGGCGCGCCGAAGCCGCTGGTGTATCGCCGGGTGGTCGGCCAGATCGTGCTGGCGGCGGACGCGGGGGCCGACCTGATCGCGGTCACCTGCTCCTCCACCTCGCCGGCGGTGGACGTGGCCCGCCCGCTGGTGGCGCAGCCCGTGCTGAAGATCGACGACCCGATGATGGCCGAGGCGGTGCGCACCGGGGCGCGCATCGGGCTGCTCTGCACCACCACCAGCACGGTCGAGCCGAGCAGCGCGCTGCTGGCGTCGCATGCGGCCGCCCAGGGGCGCACGGTGACGATCACGCCGCGCATCGAGGCCGAGGCCTACGCCGCCCTGATGCGGGGTGACCGGGCGCGGCACGACGCCATCGTGCACGCCGCCGCGCGCGCGCTGGCCGCCGGCGTCGATGTGCTGGTGCTGGCGCAGGCCTCGCTGGCCCGCCTGCGCGACGCCATCGCCGCCGAGGTGGGCTGCCCGGTGCTGGCCAGCCCGCCACTGCTGATGCGCGACATCGCCGCGCGGGTGAAGGCGGCCGCGTAGGAAGGCTACGCCGCCATGCCGCTCGGCAAGCCGTAACCCAGGCAAGTCCGCCGTTGCGCAACGTCCGGAGCGCGGGCTAGCCTGCGCCATCGCGGCCGGATCGGCCGTTCATCCAGGGAATGCCAGTGGCCATGAAAACCGTCCGTTGGGGCATGATCGGTTGCGGCTCGGTCACCGAAGTGAAGAGCGGCCCCGGCTTCTACAAGGCCGAGCGCTCGTCCCTGGTGGCGGTGACCAGCGCCCGGCCGGCGATGGCGCGCGCCTTCGCCGAGCGCCACCACATCGGCCGCACCTACGACACCACCGAGGAGCTGCTGGCGGCGGCGGACATCGATGCCGTCTATATCGCCACTCCGCCGGCGTCCCATAAGCAACTGACCCTGCAAGCGGCGCGCGCCGGCAAGCATGTCTATGTCGAAAAGCCGATGGCGCTGCGCTTTGCCGAATGCCAGGAGATGATCGACGCCTGCGCCGGGCTGGGCCGGCGGCTGTTCGTCGCCTTTTACCGCCGCGCCATGCCGCGCTTTCGTCAGGTCAGGCAGTGGCTGGACGACGGCGCGATCGGCGCGGTGCGCACGGTCGCCGTCGTCCAGCACCAGCCCCCCGCCGCCGAGGACCTGTCGCCCGACGCGCTGCCCTGGCGCGTGCGCCCGGAGATCGCCGGCGGCGGCAAGTTCCTCGACATGGGCGTGCACACGCTCGACCTGCTCGACTTCTGGTTCGGCCCGATCGCCGAGGTCCACGCCGTCGCCTCCAACCAGGGCGGCCTCTACAGGGCCGAGGACACGGTGACCGCGGCCTGGCGGCACGAGGGCGNNCGTCCAGGGCTGCGGCTCCTGGTGCTACGTCTGTGCCGACAACCAGGACCGGGTGACCATCGTCGGCGCGAAGGGCCGCATCGAGATGGAGATCTTCACCGACGCTCCCCTGCGCCTGGTCACGGCGGAGCGCGATGAATTGCTGTCCATCGCCAATCCGGCGCATGTCCAGCAGCCCTTCATCCAAAGCATCGTCGATGAACTGACCGGCGTCGGCCGTTGTCCGGGCGATCCGCTGAGCGCGGCGCGCGCCAGTTGGGCGGCCGACGAAATTCTCGCCGGTTACCGGCGCGGGAACACTCCCTGACATCGCCAGCAACCCTACGGCTTGCTATGGCTTACACTATGTGGAGAGATCGCTCACCCGTCATGGGGCGTGATGGGCCGTCGCCGGTGAAGAGTTGGGTTTGGCGTCCGACACACTGAATTCTGCCTCAGCCTCCTCGGGAAACGCCCGAAAACGCAACCCGTCAGCCGAAAAATCCACGCGATTTGGCCATTCCAGACCGAGCCGATCCGTCGCAATCCGCATCGTCGCCACAAAATAAGCCGCGTCCTGCATGGGCGCGAACACATTCCCCTTCGCGATCACTGGCGACAGATCAACGATGGCCGTAACCCCGTCCGACCATGTGACGGTCACAGAGTGGTCCGGGTGTGCGATGGCATTGTTGATACGGTACAGCATCCTCAGTCCTCAATGTCCTGCAAAGGCTTGCCGTCGCGGGCGAATTGCCAATTCATATATAGCACATGCCTGTGCCTTTGTCCCCAGGCGCGAATCGCGGCAAGATCACGCCCGCGCAAGTACCCCGTCCCGGAAATAATGGCACAATCCGATATCGCAATTTTGAAATCAAAATCCGGACTGACCGCATGAAAGTGCGGCATCCCATGGTCATCGTAGTATATTCTGATCTGGATAGAACCAATATAAGCTATCGTTGGCATGGCGAATTTATATCAAATTCCTATTTTCACTGCGCCTTTGCCAAGGCCGGGGGCCGGCACACCGCCGGCCCCCATCCCCGTCACGCCGGCTGCGAGAACACCGTCAGCGCCGGCAGCGCCCCGGTGAACTTCTCCACCTCCGCCGCGATCGTCGCCGCCGAGGTCGCCTGCGTCAGCCGCGAGGTGCCGATGTCGCGGGTCAGCACGTTGACGTCGCCATAGCGGCACAGCGTCCCCGGCTTGCCCGGCTCCAGCGGGTCGTACCAGCCGCCTTCGTTCACCACCACCATGCCCGGCATCACGTCGGCGCTGAATTTTGCGCCCGCCAGCATCTGGCCGCGGTCGTTGAACACCCGCACCACGTCGCCCTCGGCGATGCCGCGCGCCGCCGCGTCGGCGGGGTTCATCAGGCAGGGCTCGCGCCCCTTCACCGCGTAGCCGCTACGCAGCGCCGTGCCGCAGAACTGCGAGTGCAACCGCATCGCCGGATGCTTGCTGTTCACGTGCAGCTTGTATTTCGCCCCGGGCGCGCTGGCCCGCTCGAACGGCTCCTTCCACTCCGGGTGCCCGATGCAGTCGTCGTAGCCCATCTTGGCGATCGTCTGAGAGAAAATCTCGATCTTCCCCGACGGCGTGCCGAGCGGATTGAGCAGCGGGTCATCGCGGAAGGTGGCGTAACGAACAAATTTCTTCGCCGCCTCGGGAACCGCGAACACGATCGACCCGGCCTTCCAGAACCCGTCGAAGTCGGGCATGGTCACGCCCTTGGCCCGCGCCGCCGTCGCCGCCGCGTCATAGAAATTGCGGGCCCAACCCATCTCGTCGCGCCCTTCGCTGAAGGCCGCCTCGAAACCGAGCCGCGCCGCCACCCCGCGGAAGATGTCGTAGTCGTTGCGCGACTCTCCGACCGGCGCAATGACCTGCTTCATCGCCACCATGGAGCCGTACGAATAGTTGCCGACATTATCGATGTCGTTGCGTTCGGCGGTGGTGGTCGCGGGCAGGATGATGTCCGCCATCCGCGCCGTCGGCGTCCACTGGAAGTCGTGGACGATGAAGGTCTCCAGCTTGCGCCAGGCCTGCACCTGGCGATTGCGGTCCTGGTGGTGGGTGAACGGGTTGCCGCCGACCCAGTAGGACAGCTTCACGTCCGGGTATTTCACCCGCGTGCCGTTGAACTCATAGGTCTCGCCGGGGTGTTCCAGCATATCGACGATGCGGGCGCAGGGAATGGTCTTGCTGCCCTGCTCCGGCGTCCAGTTCTTGCCGTTGGCGGCCGGCGTCAGGATCGGCGCGCCGCCCGCCAGGATGGCGGCATTGGCGGTCGGCGCTCCGCCCGAGCAATAGTGATAGCTCAGTCCGAACCCGCCGCCGGGCAGGCCGATCTGGCCGAGCATCGCGGCCAGCGTCACCAGCATCCAGTGCACCTGCTCGCCACGGTGCTGGCGCTGCATCGACCAGCCGCTGGCCAGCATGGTGCGGTTCTTGGCGAACCGCCGTGCCAGGTCGCGGATGGTGTCGGCGGGCACCCCACAGATGTCGCTCGCCCATTCCGCGGTCTTCGGCGTGCTGTCGGTCTGGCCCATCAGGTAGGGCAGGAACTGGTCGAACCCCACCGTGTAGTTGTGCAGGAACTTCTCGTCGTGCAGCTTCTCGGTCACCATCGTGTACGCGATGCCGAGCATCATCGCCACGTCGGTCTGCGGCCGCACCGCGATCCATTCCGCGTTGAGCTGCTTGCACGCCTCGGTGCGCAGCGGGTCGATGAAGATCACCTTCTTGCCGGCGCGCTTCATCTCATCGACCCAGCCGTAGGCCGCGTGGTCCGGGACGTTGGAGCCGATCTGGTTGTTGTTGAACGGCTCGCCGCCCCAGAACACCATCAGCTCGGTGTTCGCCATGACCACCGGATAGGCGGTCTGCTGCTCATAGACCTCCAGCGTGCCGGTCACATACGGCATGATCGCCTGGGTGGCGCCGGTGGAGTAGTCGCCGGTGGCGGCGACGAAGCCGCCGGCCAAATTCATCATCCGGCGCAGCCAGGGCTGGCAATTATGGACCCGCCCGACGCTGCGCCAGCCGTAGGTGCCGGCGAAGATCGCCCAGGGTCCGAAGTCGGTCTGCACGCGGCGGATTTCCTTGGCGACCAGATCCAGCGCCTGATCCCAGCTGACGCGCACGAAGTCGCCCTTGCCGCGGGTTTCCGGCGCGGCACCGGGGCCCTTCTCCAGCCAGGCCCGGCGGACCATCGGATACATGATGCGGCTCGGCGAATAGACGACGTCCTGCACGCCGGCGAGCATCGGGGTGGGGTGGGGGTCCTTTTCCCACGGGCGCAGGCCGACGAAGCGGCCACCCTGGGTGCGGCCGTAATAGACGCCCCAGTGCGAGGCGTTGATCACCTCGCCGTCCGGCATCGCCGCGCGCGCCACCGTGGGCATGGCCGCTTGCAGCCCCAGCAGACCGGCCAACCCGCCGGCCGTGGTGGCGCCCAACAGCCGGCGGCGCGTCAGTGCCAGTTGTGCTTGCCCAGAACCGTGCGGTTGCATTCCTATCACTCCCATGGGTGCCTTCCTTTAGCGTCAGAAGCCTTTATCGCTTGCGCCCATCTGCAACCAGTGCAGTAACAGCCCCATCTGGTCTGCGTCCAACAAGTTCCGGTGACGGCTGCTGCTCATCCCCCCGGCCCATTGATAGGCGGTGAACGCCCCCGCCGGCCTGGTGGCGTGGCAGGAGCCGCAGGCCTCGCCGTTCAGTTCCGTCATCACCCGCGACAGCCGGTCGGCTGCCCCGACCAGTCCGCCGGGATCGAGCCAGCCCGTCACCCGGACCGCCCGCCAGACCGTCCCGGTCGCCGGATCGGGGACACCCACGCCGGGTCGGACCTGCTGCGCCGCCTCCGGCGTCAGGGCCAGGGAGAGAATCCGCAGGCCGCGCCGGGCATAAACCGCGCGGGCCCCGGCGTCCTGCTGCCAGCCATCGAGGCGCACCCGCAGCCGTTTCCCGGAGGTTGCCAGCACCACGACTTCCGCGCCCGGCAGCAACGTGCCGATGGCATCCTTTCCCGCGGCGTTGCCAAAGAGGGGGCGGTGCGTGAGGACAACAAGATGCAGGCCTGCCCTGGGGCGCGTGGCCGCGGCCAGCGCCGACAATTCATCGCCGACCTTGTCGGGCATCGGCTGTGCCCGGGCCGCGAGGGCGCAGAAGCCGAATACCGCCGTCACGACCACGAGCACGCCCTGCGTGGCTCCGCGCATGCTACGCCTCCTGGTTCTGCCTAGCGCGCAACGAGCCGCCCCCGCCTTGACCTGGGTCAAGGCTGCCGCCGCCCCTCCCGGTCAAACCCGGCGATATGGCATGGCTGTTCGGATCGGCCGTACCGCCGAACGGAATTGCTTGTGGGCGCTCGCAACGCCAGCGGGCTGGACATGCCGGTCTGAAACCGCGCATCCTCGATTGTCATGGTCCATTCAGGTCTGTCCGCCAGGGCTGGCCCGCCGTGACCAACGGGACGAGCGCTGATGTCAGACCGAGGCATGGCGATTGCCAAAAGGAAACGTTGTTTTCTTTGGGGCGCATTGCTTGCCCTCGCCGCGCCCGGCGCGGCCGGCGCGGCGGGGTTCGATCAATTCGTCGGGTTCGGCGACAGCACCATGGATAGCGGGTATTTTCGCTATAACCCGACTGGAGGGTATCCATCGGCAGGCCTGACCAGCGCGCAGACCACCGCCTTGCTCAACTGGGTGGTGGCGAATGGCGGCAGCGGCGCCTTCGCGGGGCCTGGGCAGGTGGATACCACCCTGCTGGCGGCGAAGTTCGGCCTGACCGCCATGCCGTACATCGTCGGTGGCGGCGGCGGGACCAACTATGCCAACGGCGCCGCCCAAACTGTTCTTACCACCCTGGAAGACAACTATACCTCCGGCATCATCGACAATGTGCCGACGGTCGCCCAGATTTCCAACTACCTTGCCTCCGTCAACGGGGTCGCCAATCCGCACGCTCTCTACATGATCAGTACCGGCCCCAACGACCTGCTATGGCTGCAAACCCAAACCGCCAATACGCCGTCGGTGTCACAGGCCTACATGACGACGTGGGCAACCACCCTGGCCGCCGGTGTCGCGACCTTGCAGGCGGACGGCGCGCGCACCATCGTGGAACTCGACATCTACGACTATGCCAGGTTGGTCGGTCCCGGCGGGACCCTTACCGCCGCCAATGCCGCCGATGTTGCCCAGGGGGAGGCGTACTCGGCGGAGATCTGGTCCAGCCTGGCGACGGCCGGCGTCAACTTCGTCCCTGCCGACGTCGAGAGCTTGTTGAAGTATGTCTCGGAGAATCCGACCAACTTCGGATTCACCCCGGCCACAGTGCTGGCGTCCAGTCCTGCGTGCGGCGCGACGCCTGCCCTGATGTGCATCCCCGCCAATTTCGTCACCCCCAACGCCGAGCAGACCTATCTGTTCGCCGACAGCCATCACCTGACCACGGCGGGGCAGACCATCGAGACCGACTACATCTACAGCCTGCTGACCGCGCCGAGTGAGATCTCTCTGCTGGCGGAGAGCGCCGTGCAGGGCGGCCTGGCGCGGGTGGCCACCATCCAGGGCGAGATCGATCTGTCCGAGCAACATCGTGGGCCGACGCGCGTCAACGTCTGGGCCAGCGCCGGGGCCACCGGTCTGAGCATGAAGAACGCGCCGGACTTCCCCAACGCTTCCGGCGTTCCCTTCGGCGGCACGGTGGGCACGGATTATCAACTGCTGAACGGGGTCATCCTGGGCATGGCGGCCAGTGCGGGGGATCAGACCCAGAATTTCTCCACCGGCGGCCACTTTGAGCAGGTAGACCAGGCGCTGAGCCTTTATGCCGCCTACAGGACCGGGCCGCTGTGGGGCAACGCGGTGGCGAGCTATGGCCTGTTGCAGAACCACATCGCGCGCTCGGTGCCGCTCGGCACCTTCACCGACCAGGACAACGGCAACACCAACGGACTGGCGCTGGCACTGGCGCTGCGCGGCGGTCGCGATTTCATCCTGGGGCCGGTCACGACCGGACCGATGGCGGGGCTGGTGCTGCAACATGTGCACGTCGATGCCTTCACCGAAACCGGCACCAGCGGCGTCACCGCCCTGTCGTTTGGCGGCCAGTCCAGGGATTCGTTCGTCGGCCAGCTCGGCTGGCGCGCGACGATGGCGCTGGGCCAGTGGCAACCGTTCGCCGAGATCGAATGGAACCACGACTGGGCCGGCAAGAACGGCACGATAACGGCCACGCTGACCTCGATCGTGGCGCCGTCCTACAGCACCGCCGTCGCACCCACGGCTTCCGACTGGGCCAGCGCATCGCTCGGCACCGCCTACCGGTTCAATCAGCAGGTGATGCTGCGCGGGGCGCTGTCGGCGGAGTTCATCAATCCGAAGGTGAGCAGCTTCGGCGGCGAACTGGGCGTGAACGTCAGCTTCTAGAGCGTGATCGCCCGAATCNNCAAACAAAGAGCTGGAGCGGGATGACTTCGCCTACCAGAAGTCATCCCGATCCAGAGGCGTCAGGGAACCGATCGTTCCCGCCTGTACCGCGCTCCGATCGCGCCCATGACCGCCGTTACCGTCAGTCGTCGCCGGCGGCGAGCCGTTTGTTGCGGAAAACGGCTGGAAAGGTGACCGGTCCGGTCGTATAACCCAACGTAACGGTTGCGGTTGGTCAGTTTACGCGGTCCGGATGGCTCCGGAACCAAATCTCTGGGACAAGTGGATTCCGCATGCAGCACCCGCCAACGATTCCCGGCGGGCTCGGAATCATGTGGGTGAGCCGGCGGCAGAGGAGGCGAATATGACGACGCGTTCCTGGGCAGGTGAGAGCGGTAATTGGTATAATTCGCTTCTGTGGTCAACGTCGCTCGGCGGAAGCGGCATTCCCGGTCCGGGGGATGTTGCGGTTGTCAACAGCGGTACGGTCGACATCAGCGGGGCCGACGAGTCGGCGAACGAGCTTCCGTTCCCGGTCGATGCGGTGCACGTAACGCTGGGCTCGGCGGTCATCGCCGCCACCGAGGCGACCTTCGGCAACAACGTCATCATCACCAGCAATGCCGCCGGCGCCGTTGCCGCGCTCGACACCACCGGGCCGACCGGCTTCTCGGGCACCATCTCGGCCGGCGCCGCCGGCGGCACATTCAGCATCGAGGCGACGCAGGCGGATGGCACGCAAGCCGCGTCCTTTGTCCTCTTGCATGGCGGCCTGATCGATGTGTCCGGCGGGGATGACCTCATCCTGACCGGATCGATGGTCAGCGACAGCGGCGTGACCATCACCGCGGGCAGCACCTTCACCAATGACGGCACGGATCGCCTCTTCGGGGGCACCACCATGATCGATCCCGGCGCCACGCTGACCGGCACCGGCACGTTCGAGGCAGGCCCCGGTGGGACACTTTACTTCGAGAGTCCGGTGCCGGCGACGCAGACCGTCGTTTTCGGCGAGGCCGGACGGGTGGACCTCACCTCGCCATCCACCTTCCTGGGCCAGTTCACCGCGTTCGTGCAGGGCAACACCATCGACCTGTTGAATATCGTCGCCAATGAGGCGTCGTACGACGCCAGTTCCGGTCTGCTGACCATCGACAACGGCGCCACGCTGGTCGCGGAGCTCCTGGTACAGGGACCAACGGCGGACCTGCTGCTGAATACCGCCAGCGACGGTGCGGGTGGCACGCTGATCACCTACCCAGGCTCGTCCTCACGCACGTCGTACGAAATCACCGTGGCTGCCCAGGCCGTGCAGTCCAACGTCGTCAACCAGACAATGACCACCGCGGCCGGCGCGCCGATCACCGGCGCCGGCATCACCATCGGCATCATGTCGGACAGCTTCAACGCCACGCTGAGCGGGGTCGTGGACCCGGCCGACACCGCCGCGCAGCTTGGCTATCTGCCGGCGACCGCGCAGGGCAAGTCAGCCGTCAACGTGCTGCAGGACTCGACGATCAGCGGGGTGGAAAACGAAGGCCTGGCGATGGCCGAACTGGTCCACCAGATCGCGCCCGGCGCGACCATCGACTTCTACACGGCAGAAGGCGGCCAGGCCAGTTTCGCCCAGGGTGTCGCGTCCCTGCAGGCGGCGGGCTGCAACATCATCGTCGACGACTGGTCTTTTTCGGCCACGCCTTTCTATCAGGTCGCCGGTCCGGTCGATACCGCGGTGGAAAATGCCATTTCCGCGGGCGTCGACTATTTTACCTCGGCATCGAATTTCGGCGATTCCTACTATGAGAATACGTGGGAACCCATGTCGGCCCAACTGGTCCTGCAAAACGGCCAGCCCGCGCAGCCCGTCCAGGCCCAGGAGTTCAGCAACGGCACGGCGCTGCAGACCATAACCGTGCCGGGCAGCATGGACACGACGATCGGGCTGGAATGGGATGCCGCCTGGCCCACGGCGGCCGGCAGTGTAACCGACCCGCTCAAAATGGTGCTGTACAACGCCAACACCGGTAGTATTGTTGCACAATCAGCAATAGACACTTCCTACATTAACTTGACCACTACCAGTCAAATTCCTGAAATCTATTTGACCGTGGACAACACGGGCTCGGCCAGCGCGAATTATGAGCTGGCGATCATCCAGAACGGCACGACATCGGTGCCTTCCGGCTTGCAGTTCAAGTACATTCTCTTCGGTTCGCCGGCATCCGCCGACGATGGCGCGGCGACGCCCGACGACGGCGGTACCGTGTCCGCCGCGGACCCGGGCGGGGTCATCGACGATCCCCAAGCCGGCCAGGGGTCGGGCGATGTTCACGGGCAGGAACTGGTACCAGGCGTGGACACCGTCGGCGCTTCGTACTGGTCAACCTCGCCGGCCCTGGGGGTTTCGCCGGACTGGACGGAGTATTTCTCCAGTGTCGGGCCGGGGGAACTGCTGTTCGACCAGAACGGCAACCCGCTGGCCACGCCGGAGTCGGCGGGCAAGGTCGATTTCGTCGCGCCGGACGGGATTCAGACGTCGATCCCGAATTTCCAGGCATTTTTCGGAACCTCGGCCGCCGCGCCGGATGCGGCCGCCGTCGCGGCGCTGATGCTGCAGGCCAACCCCAGCCTCACCCCGTCGCAAGTCACCAGCCTCCTGGAGCAATCCGCCGTCAGCATGTCGCTGCCGTCCGCCGATCAGGGGGCGGGGTTGATCCAGGCCACCACCGCGGTGCAACTGGCGCTCGAGCAACCACCGCCGTGCTTCTGCGCCGGCACGCGCATCCTGACCGAGCGCGGCGAGGTGGCGGTGGAGGATCTGCGGATCGGCGACCGTGTCCCGACCGTGCTGGGCGGCACCACGACGCCGATTGTCTGGATCGGCCATCGCAGCGTTGAGCCCACCCGCCATCCGAGGCCGCATGACGTATGGCCGGTGCGGATCGCCGCGCATGCGTTCAATCCCGGTGTGCCGTGCCGCGATCTGTGGCTATCGCCCGACCATGCCGTGTTTATCGACGGCGTGTTGATCCCGGTCCGCTACCTCGTCAACGGCAGGACGATCGTGCAGGAACCGGTGGGCAAGGTCACCTACTGGCACGTCGAGCTGGCGCGGCACGACGTGCTGCTCGCCGATGCCCTGCCCTGCGAAAGTTATCTCGATACGGGCAACCGCGGCGCCTTCGACAATGGCACCGGCCCGGCGACGCTGCACCCCGATTTCGCCTTGCGCGTGTGGGCGGCCGATGCCTGCGCCAGGCTTGTCACGGACGGCGCCGAACGGGTCGCGGCGCGAAGCTTCCTGCTTGAGCGCGCCGGACAGCTTGGCCACGTCTTCACCAGGGACCCCGAGTTGCGGTTGCGCATCGGCGGACGCCAGCTTCGCCCGGCGGCGGTCGGGCAAAGCCACTCTTTCGAGCTGCCGTGCGACGCGAGCAACATCAGCCTGGTCTCGCGCCGTTCGGTGCCGGCGCAGGTCGAGGACGACAGCGACGATTGCCGTCGGCTGGGCGTTGCCGTGTCCGGCATCCGGCTCGATGGCGCATCGATCGCGCTGAACGATTCACGGCTGGGCCGTGGCTGGCACGACCTGGAAGGCGGCGGGGCGGGCACGCGTTGGCGGTGGACGAATGGGGAGGCGGAACTTCTGCTTGCCGGTGGACGCACCCTGGAAATCGATGTCGTCATGACGGCGCGGTATTGGGCGCGGGAGGAGATGGCGCAGGCCAGAGCGGCCTGAGCGGATTTGGCCGGGTTCAGCCGTCGCCAGCCTCGATCGCCGCCGTGCGCAGGTAGGCCAGCCGCTTCATTTCCTTCCGCCCGCGCGACACCGAGTCGAGAATCAACCCGCAGGCCAGCGACAGGAACGACAGCAGCACCATGCCCATCGCCAGCACGGCGGTGGGCAGCCGCGGCACCAGGCCGGTGGCGAAAAATTCCGCCACCACGGGCAGGCCAAGCCCGATGCCCGCCAGCAGCAGCGCGCCGGCCGCGGTGCAGAAGAACGCCAGCGGCCGCTCCTCCTTCACCAGCACGACGATGGTACGCAGGATGCGGATGCCGTCGCGCACGGTATGCAACTTGCTGGCCGAGCCCCGCGGGCGCTCGCGATAGGGGGTCGGCAGCTCGCCCACGGGCAGGCGCAACTCCAGCGCGTGCACGGTGAACTCGGTCTCGGTCTCGAACCCGGCGGACAGCGCGGGGAAGGACTTCACGAAGCGGCGGCTAAACACGCGATAGCCCGACAGCATGTCGCTGACGCCGGTGCCGAACACGGCTTGCACCAGCCCGGTGAGCACGCGGTTGCCGAGGCGGTGGCCGGGACGGTAGGCGCCGGCGGCCTCGCTTATCCGCGTGCCGGTCACCATGTCCAGCCGTTCCGCGACCAGCAGGGCCACCATCGCCGGCGCGCAGGTGGCGTCGTAGGTGTCGTCGCCGTCCACCAGCACGTAGATGTCGGCATCGATATCGGCGAAGGCGCGGCGGACGACGTGGCCCTTGCCTTGCCGGGTCTCGCGCCGGACCACCGCCCCGGCGGCGCGCGCCGCCTCGGCGGTGCCGTCGCCGGAATTGTTGTCATAGACCGTGACGGTGGCACCGGGCAGGGCGGCGCGGAAGCCCTCGACCACGCGCGGGATCGCCACCGCCTCGTTGTAGCACGGCACGATCACGGCGATGCGGGGGCTGGCCATCAGCGGAACACGACCGATCGCGACAGGTGGAAATTGACGAACATGCCGGCGATCGCCCCGGCGGCGACCGCCCACACCGGCTGGGCGGCACAGGTTACGCTGATTGTGACGAGAACAAAATAGGTGCCGCGGTTGAGCGTGAAGCCGAGCAGGTTGGTGGCCAGGAAGGCCAGCCATTGCCGGTGCGCCGGTCCGCTGCCGCTGCCCCGGAAGGTCCACAGCCGGTTGAACAGCCAGTTGGCGGAGGCCGCGGTGAGGTAGGCGACGGCGCCGGCGCCATACAGGCCAAGCGTGCCCATGGTCGCATAGACGGTCGCGGTATCGACCACGAACCCGG
>PLTJ01000136.1 GCA_003164455.1 Acetobacteraceae bacterium | reverse complement strand
CTGACCGCATCCACCGCGACGGTGGCGGCATACGTGCCGGGCCGCAGCACGGCGGCCAGGAAGCCATGGTCGCCCGGGCGCAACAGATCGTCGGAGGCGAACGCCGCACCGTCAGCGATGGGACGGCGTACCATGGCGCCCACCAGGTCGATGCGGCCGGCGGGGCTGTCCGGGATGCTGTCCCTGGGCACCGCTTCACGGGGAACCTCACGGACCGCCATGTCGTCGGGCTTCAGCAGCATGCCGGCGCGCAACGGGTGGGCGGCGGCAATCACCGCGACCTGCGCCACCGGCGCCGAGGCCCCGGCGTGGTGCGAGGGCCCGAGGGTCACCACGGCGATCGTGCCGAACCCGGCCAGGCCCAGCAGCATCATGCCGCTGAGCAGGATGCGCAGAATCATGTCGGGCCTCCCTGAAGGAGCGTCAGCACGCCGCCGGCGGCGATGGCGAGCCCGTAGGGGAGCGGCCCACCGCGACGAATGCGCCAGCACTCGGCGCGCCACACGCGTGCGGCCAGCGAAACGGGAACGGTTACGCTGGCGGCCGGCACCAGGCGCCGCGCCAGCAGGTAGAGCAGCGCCAGCAGTCCGCCCGCCACGCCGACGTCGAGAATAAAGGACGTCATGGATACGACCGGTACCGCCAGCGCCGCGGCGCCTAGCAGCTTGACGTCGCCACCGCCGAGCCAGCCGCGGAACCAGCAGAATGCGGCCAGGGAGCACACCATCGCGGCGGTCGCCAGGGCCGCCGCCAGGTTACCCGCCCCGAGGTGCAGCAAAAATCCGCCGCCGGCCAGGAAGGCCGGCAGCGCATTGGGAATGGTCCGGGCGGCCAGGTCGTGCATCGCCGCAACAACCAGGAGTCCGACGCAGATCATCGTGAGCAGGGTGGCGTACACCATCACGTTAAAGATCCGCCCGAACAGAGGAAGCAAAGTAAATTGGAGCGGGTCGGGTCGGCAGGTTATGTCCACCGGCCCGGATCCGCATCCGTACGCAGTCAAACGCTCCGGCGGATTACCAGGCGGCAGTGGAGAGGTTGGTGAAGATGCCGGAAATTTTGGTGCCGAGGTTGTTGACGGCGGTGATGATGAGCATCGAGATGCCGCCGGCGATCAGGCCGTACTCCAGCGCGGTCACGCCGCGACGGTCCTTGTAGGCGGCCTTGATGAGCTTGATGAGGTCGAACACGTCGTACATATCCTGTCCCTTCACTGGCAGGTACCGGGGCGACCATCGCCACGGCTTGCAGTCCAACGAAAGCAGAGAGAGCGTTAACTATATGTTTACGCAAACGGAAAATAACAAATCATCAGGATAAAATTATAGACATACACAAAATCACTTCATGGAACGATCGGCCACGAACTCAAATACACCGATCGCCGTTACCGGCGGCGCAGTTTACACTCTCGTATTCATGCGGTTGGGAGCGGCCGCGCTGGCCTGCCAGCCGGGCTCGGCGGCATTGGCGTCAACGACGCCAACCCCGCCAGGCCCGCCCGGCGCCCCAGGCGGCAATCAACAGCCGGACGCCCGACGAATTACCAGGCAGCGGTGGAGAGGTTGGTGAAGATACCGCTGATGGTGCCGCCAAGAAGGTTGACGGAGCCGATGATGAGCATCGAGATCCCGCCGGCGATCAGACCATATTCCAGGGCGGTTACGCCGCGACGGTCCTTGCGCAAGGCGTTCACGAACTGAATGAGGTGAAGCATGTTGGTGTCCCTTCACTGCCAGGTGCCGGGGCGACCACCGCCCTGGCCCGCAGGACAAGGAAACCAGAGAAGGCGTTAACTATATGTTTACGAAAACAAAGAAGGAAAAAATGTCACACAAGCAATTAGGTTACCACGCGCAAATTTAGCAATGGCGCGTCGAACACAAGATGATACGGAAAGATACTATACCGCAGTGACACCCGCGCGGCGCCGGCGCATCCAACGGCGATTTGTCGTCAATCGCCCGGCGCGTTACCAGTTGGCGCCGGAAATGTCGATGAAGACCCCGTTGATGGTGGTGCCGAGGGTGTGGACGGCGCCGGTGATGACGAGCGCGATGGAGCCGGCGATCAGGCCGTATTCCAGGGCGGTCACACCGCGGCGATCCTTGTGCAGAGCGTTCACAAGCCGGATGAGGTCGAGCATATCAGTGTCGTCTCACTGTCAAGAGCGGCCCCGCACCAGTCCCGGTAATCCACTGACCGGACGCAGCGCGATTACGCCTGGCGCCGTGCCGGCCAGGACGGGGGTGATCACCCGGACGCCATAGGCGATTACGGGGGGTGCCACCGGCGTCGTGTCGTCGTTCCAGGCGGACAGCACGCGGTCGCGGTACGGCAGGCCGTGCTCGGGTGTGGCGGAATGATACGCCGCCACCGCGGCCTGCCAACTGCCGTCGCGTACGCGCAGCCCGGCCAGGAAGCGGGCGGCATAGAGCGCGTTGGCAACCGGATCGAATGCCTCGTCGAGCGAGGCGAAGGCATCGGGGTGGTAGCGCAGGTTGACCTGGAAACAGCCGACATCGATCGATGCCGTGCCACCGGCCAGCAGGTCGCGCACCGCCGTCACCGCGGCCCCGCGGCTGGGCAGAAAGCGTCCCGCGCCGCCGACGTCGATCGTCCAGGGCCACGGCGCGGCCACGCCGTCCGGACCGGTGCGCCCGCTCTCGATCTGGCCGATGGCGCGCAGCAGCCCGTCCGGAATGCCAAAACGTTGCTCGGCCGCCGTGCCCGCCTGCGCGCAGGCCTGCCAGTCGGGTTCGGTGGCACCGGCGCAAAGTGGCACCAGCACTGCCAGAACCGCCAGCACCGCCAAGGCAAAGGCCGCGCAGTGCCAGCGCATCACACGGCGACCAGCAGGCGAGCGGCCCCCAGATCGACCAGGGCATCGTTGGCCGCCTCGGCCGGCACGTGCTCGGGCAGCTCGCGCAACGTCAGCCCGCTGCCCCAGACCGTGGCCACCAGGTCGGGCGCGCCATGAAAAGCGAGCTTCTTGCGCAGCTTGCAGACGATGACGTCGAGCGTGCGCAGGGCCGGCCCTTCCTCGGCCCCATAGACATGATTGACGATGGCCGGCTTGGCATGGACCACGCCGCGCCGCAGGAACAGCAGCTCGAGGATGGCATATTCCTTCGGCGTCAGCGGCACCGCCCGCCCATGCAGCACCACCTCCATGCGGCCGAGCCGCAACTCGGCGGCGCCCGCCCGCAGATCCATGCTGGCATGCCCGCGGTTGCGGCGGACAATGGCGCGCACACGGGCGATGAGTTCGCCCGCCTCGCAGGCCGGCGCCACCACGTCGTCGGCGCCGAGATTAAGCAGCGTGGTCCGCACCGCCCCCTCGCCCGGGCTCACCACCAGCACCGGCACCTCGATGCCGGCGCGGCGCAGGCTGGCCAGCCACGGCGCCGGGTTCCGCATGGCCAGCAGCACGACATCGTAGTCATAAGCCTCCAGGAAGGCCCGCACGTCGTCGATATCCGCGCTGTCGAAGGGAATACACGCCCCGGACAGCCGCAACGTGAGGGCACCGCCGGCTGTGTCCGGACCCGTCGCTACCAGAACCCTCATGGTTGCACCTCGTCCAAAAGTTATGGACGAGGAAGCTAGGCAGGCCTCGCAGGCAGATATATTGGCCAGAGGGGTGAACTGTACTAGCCAGATGGATGAGCCAGGGGCGGGTTCCGGCTCAGCCGAAAGTACTAGGCCGCCTGGCTAGGCTGACACCGAAAGGGCAAAAGGAACACTTCTCTTGCGCCTTTTCCCCGGTGCAGGAGGCATTCCATGTTCCCAGCCGAGGCGAGCCCGGACCAGTCCCTGCGGTCCGCCGTCGCCGGAAACTTCGTGCTGGCGGCACTGCTCAGCATATCGGCGTCCCTGGGCACGATCGGACAGGTGCTACGGGGCGAGCTGATCAACCCCGACAGCTACATGCGCCTGGTGCGCCTGCATGACGAACTGACCGTGGGACACACGCTGCAAGCGGTGGCGCGCGACGGCTCGGGCCAGGGTACCGTACTGGCCTGGTCGCATCTGCTGGACAGCCTGCTGGTGCTACTGGCCGCCCCGATCGGATTGCTGACCGACCCCGACACGGCGCTGCGCTGGGCGGGGATAGCGGTCGGGCCGCTGTCGATCGGCGCCCTCGGGGCGGCGCTCGCCTGGGCGGTGGCTCCGGTGGCCGATCGGCGCTACCTGTGGAGTGCCGCGGCGGCTTGCGCGCTGGCGCCCCCCATCCTGGGCTATGGCATGGTCGGCGTGTTGCACCACCATGTGCTGCTGGCCGTGGTGACGACGATGACGGCGGGCTGGGCGTTGCGGCTGGTCCTGGGGTCCGGCGGCACCGCGGCCGGCATCGCGCTGGGGACCTGGGTCGCCACCGGGATCTGGCTAAGCCCGGAAACGATGCCGTTCAGCCTGCTGAGCTTCGGCGGGATGGCACTGGCCTGGTTGCTGTCGCCTGAGACGCCGGGCCTGCGCGCAGGCATCGCCGCCGCGGGCACCGCCCTGCTGGGCGTCGTCACCGTGGCGTTGCTGGTCGATCCGCCGTCGGGCGGGCCTTTCGCCACCGAGATCGACCGCCTCTCCGGTGTGTATCTGGCCCTCGGGGTGGCGTGCTGCGCGGCGGGGTGGGCGATCACCCGACTGGGCCGGATCGCCGGCGCGGCGGTGGCCCTGGTCTGCGTGGTCGCCTGGATGGCGGCTTTCCCCTCCTTGCTGCGCGGCGCCGAGGCGGTCGTGACGCCGGAGCAGGCGCGCGCCATGCTGGCCCACATCCGCGAGATGGAGCCGATCCACGGCCTGGGAAATGTCGTGGCCTACCTGGGTGGCGGGCTGGTCGCCACCGGCCTGCTGGGCTGGCTGACCTGGCGCCGCCGCAGTGCGCTGTTGGCCTACATGGTGCTTTGCGGCGGCTTTATCGTGGTGCAGGGCGCCACCCACCTGCGCTTCGCCACCTATGCCGCCACGCTCGCCGTCGCGCTGCTGCCGGTGGCGCTGACGCTCACCACGCGCTTCCTGGGCGAGCGCGCGATCTGGCTGCTCGTGCCGGTGCGAGCCACTGTGGTCGGGCTCGCCGTGTTTTTGCCCTGGGTGATGCCGCTGCTGCCCAGCCACGCGCACGCTGCCCCGCAAACCCAGGACATGGCGTGCCATACCCGGGCCGGGGCCGCGCTGCTGAGTCCGTACGCCGGGCGCATCGTGTTGGCCGAGCCGAACGACACGCCCGAATTGCTCTACCGGACCGGCGTGCTGACCGTCGGTTCGCTATACCATCGCAACGCCGAGGCATTCATGCGTCTGCGGGCGGCCTGGCGCAGCAAGCCGGGGGCGGTGCCCGATGCCGCGGTGCAAGCAACCGGAGCGAGCCTGTTGCTGGTCTGCCCGCGGGCAGACCAGCAACAGGGGACCGACCGGCCACAGGATGCCCTGCTCAACCGGCTTCTGGCCGGCGAGGTCCCGCCCTGGCTGCGCCGCATCGGCGCCGAGCCCTCGGGCTACGTGCTGTACGAGAGACTGCAATGAGTTTCACAACCCCTTTGCGGCGCGATCGGCGCGGCATCGCGGCGCTGGAATTCGCGCTGGCGCTGCCGGTGCTGCTGCTGGTGATGGGCACACTGATCGATGTCGGGCTGATCTGGCGTGCCCGCGGCAAGTTGGCGGTGGCGGTGGAAGCGGGCGAACAGTACGCCGTGCTGACCGGCACCACGGCCACCGTCACCAACATGGTAAACGCTATCTGCGCGGCGGCCGCCACCATATCGACCTCATGCGGGATCACCGGGACGCCGGCGCCGGTCATCGTCGTCGCGGCCAGCGCGCCGACCTGCGGCTGCGTCAGCACCACCAGCGGCGTCAGCACGCTGACGGCAACGTCCTGCGGCACGACCTGCGCCGCCGGGGCGACCGCCGGCGGGGGCACCGCCGGCTCCTTCCTGAAGCTCTCCGCCAGTTACACCTATGCGCCGATAACCCTGACCGGCGTGGGGTCGCCGGGAACGGTCACCGAGCAGTCGTGGGTACGGCTGCAATGATGCCGCCGCCACGACGGCCCCAGCCGGCACGGCGCCGGCGCGGCGGGCGGGCGGGTTCCACCACGCTGGAGTTCGCCCTGATCGCCTCGACGTTGCTGATAATCTGCCTCGGGTCGATCAATCTCGGCGCTCTGCTGTGGACCCAGGAGGTCATGGAACTGGCCGCGGCCGATACCGCCCGCTGCGTGGCGCTGGGCTCGAGCCTCTGCGCCAACCCGCAGACCTACGCGATCGGCATCGCGCAGCAGTACAGCTTCAACGGCGTGCTTCCCATCGTTGGCAGCGTGAACCCCGTCTGGTCGCATACAAACGCGACCTGCTCCAGCACGAGCGGCAACGTGACGCCCGGCACGAACACCGTGGTGACAATCACCAGCACCTACTGGTCGGGCACGCTGAGCATCTTCGAATCTCTGGGGATGACGCTGGGCACCAAGGTGCTGACCGCAACCGCCTGCTACCCCAGTTAAGCGGCCTGCTCGGCGCCACGGTTGCGCACCACCGCCTCGACCCGGTTGTGCGCGCCGAGGGTGCGATAGGCCGCGGCCAGGTGCGCCTTTACGGTCGATACCGACAGG
Source organism: Acetobacteraceae bacterium (assembly GCA_003164455.1). Classification (GTDB taxonomy): domain Bacteria; phylum Pseudomonadota; class Alphaproteobacteria; order Acetobacterales; family Acetobacteraceae; genus Rhodovastum. The sequence continues at coordinate 1,602 of PLTJ01000136.1, read as the reverse complement.
TCGAGCCGGCGCGCGATGTCCTTGGTGGGGCGGCCCTCGGCGAGCAGGCGCAGCACGTCCTGCTGGCGGGCGGTGAGCGGCACCGCCTCGACCGCCGAATGGGGCGGCTGGCCCGGGGGTGACGCGAGGGTGGCGAGCAAGGAAGACGAAACATAGCCGTTGCCGGCGCGGATGGTCCGCAGCGCGTCGCAAAGCTCCTCCAGGCTGGCGGACTTGGGCAAGCAGCCGTGCGCGCCCGCCTCCAGCCAGGACAGCGCCGAGACTCGATCGTTCGCCGAGCCAAGCACGGCCACTTTCACCTCGGGGCGCTCGCGGCGCAGGCGCTGCAGCAGGGCGCGCGCCTCCGCGCCCGCCGCCTCCAGGTCCACCAGCAGCACGTCCGCCGACCAGTCCGACAGTTGCTCGATCGCGGCGTCGAGATCTTCCGCCTCGGCAACCTCGACACCCGGCAGGACATGCCGCATCAGCTCGGCCAAACCGTGCCGGAACAGGGCAAGCTCGACGACCACCATGATCCGCATGGTCTGGTCGGCTCTGACGGCGATATCCGGTAGGTGGCGCATCGGTTGAACGTTGGGCGGTGTCTGGCGATCTACGTCGGAACCGACCTTCTCCATTGCGATTACACTTTACGCAACGATACTATCACACGTTGGTACACAGCGAAACAGTATTCTGTCCTGAACGCGCGGCGCGCTGCGCGATTTCTTAAATTTATAATCAATGAGTTACGGGTATATGCTAAAATGACCCCAAAAATATTTTTTGCTTCATTACTCGTGTGCTAGCTGTAATCGTTCAGCCGCCGTCACCACGCCAGACCGGCGGCCGGATCGAAACCGGCAGCCCCGGCCTCCCGCCAGATGGTTTCGCTACCGGCACCTTGTCCGCGCCAGCCGATCGCGGCGACAAAGCGGGCCTGCACAACCCGCTGGACGAAGCACCACTCCCGCGCGCGTTCGTCAATTTCGGGCGCGAAGGAAATGGCGGGAGGATCGACGGCAAACCAGAAATGGGCAAGGTCCTGGGCCAGCCCCTTCCCGGTCGCCTTGATGAACGCTTCCTTCAGCGTCCACAGCCGGACGAACCCTTCTGTCCGTGCCGGCGCGGGCAGCCCGTCCAGCCAGGCGACCTCGGAGCCCGTGAAACAGCGCCGGGCGACCTCCAGCGGGACGCGACGGGCCAAAGGCTCCAGGTCGAAGCCGAGCGCCAGGCCGGGGATCGAGGCCACCGCGACGCCGACCAGCCCGTCGGTGTGCGAAAGGTTGAAGGCGATACCGGCGGAGTGGCCGCCCAGCCGCGCTTCCGGCTTGCCATGCGCGCCGGCGATGAAGGCGAAGGCGGCCGGGGGCACCCCGGCGGCGGCGGCGAGCGCGGCCCGGGCCAGCGCGTGCGCGGCGATGAACGTGACACGGCTGTGCGGAAAGACGAAGCGCGCGGCCCGGGCGCGCTCGCCATCGTCCAGCACCGCTGCCCAGGGGGCAACGGCGGCCTCGGTCAGGCCCAGGGTAGCCATGGTCCAGACGCGTACCCTCACGGGGGCGGGGCTGGCGTTGCCGGCGGCGCTCATCGGGGCAAGGATAGCACGATGAAGCTGTGGGC
>PLTJ01000179.1:413-4278 GCA_003164455.1 Acetobacteraceae bacterium | reverse complement strand
ATCTCGATGGCCTGCCGCTCGACGACGCGCCAACCTACGAGATGTTCCAGCGCGGCGACACCGGCGGGGTGTTCCAGTTCGAAAGCCAGGGCATGCGCGACGTGCTGCGCCAGATGCGCCCCGACCAGTTCGAGGACCTGATCGCGGCGAACGCGCTCTACCGTCCCGGCCCGATGGCCAACATCCCGGCCTATTGCCAGCGCAAGCACGGCGAGAAATGGGAGCCGCCGCACGAGGATATCCGCGACATCCTGGCGCCGACCTACGGCATCATGGTCTACCAGGAACAGGTCATGCAGATCGCCCGCAAGATGGCGGGCTACAGCCTGGGGTCCGCCGACCTGCTGCGCCGTGCCATGGGCAAGAAGATCCACGCCGAGATGGAAGCCCAGCGCAAGATTTTCGTTGCCGGCGCCACCGCCCGCGGCATTGCCGACGCCAAGGCCGAGGAAGTGTTCGACCTCATGGCCAAGTTCGCCGACTACGGCTTCAACCGATCGCACGCCGCCGGCTATGCGCTGGTTGCCTATCAGACCGCCTGGCTGAAGCTGTATCACCCGGCTGCCTTCCTCGCGGCCTGCATGTCGCTCGCCATCAACACCACCGACAAGCTGGCGGCGCTACGGCAGGAGGCATCGCGCCTGGGCATCCGGGTGTTGCCGCCCGACATCAATCGTTCCGCTCCGGATTTCTCTCTCGAAGACGATTCTGACGGTCACCTCTGCATCCGTTATGCGCTGGCCGCGGTGAAGAAGGTCGGCATGACGGCGATGCAGGCGGTTGTCGGGGCCCGCGGCGATCGCAGATTTACCGACTTGGTTGACTTCGCGGTGCGCATCGACCCCCGACACTTGAACCGGATGCAGATCGAGAACCTCGTTCGCGCCGGCGCTTTCGATGGTTTGGTTCCAAAGGAAAACAGAAGGCGCGCTTTCGATGCTGCGGAACTCGTACTTCGCCGCGCATCGGCGACTGTACAAGAGCGGGAGAGTGGCCAGCAGCCGCTGTTCGGTTCGGCCGATGGGAACGACCCCGGTCGCCGACAGTCCGCGGTTCCCGATGATGCGTTGAAGCGCCGCATGGATGAACTGGGCGTGCCCGACCTTCCCGATTGGGACCCGATGGACCGGCTTGCCGCCGAGGCCGAAGCGATCGGGTTTCACCTCACCGCGCATCCGCTCGATGCTTACGGCGCTGCGTTGCGCCGGCTCGGCGTGGTGCCGAGCAACCAGCTTGAAGCCCGCGCCCAGGCCGGGGCGGCGCGGATAAAACTCGCGGGCAGCGTCATCGGCAGCAAGGAACGCATCACCCGAACCGGCAGCCGCATGGCCTGGATACGCCTGTCCGATGCCGGCGGTTCGTACGAAGTCACCTGTTTCTCCGAAGTGCTGGGGCGGTCGCGCGAGTTGCTCACCGCCGGCACATCGGTTCTGGTCACGGCCGATATCCGCCTGGAAGGCGAGGCGCTGCGCATCACCGCGCAGGATGTCGCCCCGCTGGACGCCGCCGCGGCGCAGGCCGGTGCCGGCATGCGCGTGTGGCTGCAACGGGTGGAAGCGGTGCCGCACATCCGCGCGCTGCTGGAGCGCGAGGGCCATGGCCGCGGCCGAGTCGTCCTGGTACCGCGCCTGGACGCCGAGCAGGACGTGGAAATCACCCTTCCCGGCGGCTTCAACGTTTCGCCGCGCCTGGCGCAGGCGTTGAAGGTTCTACCCGGCGTCGACCGGGTAGAAGACCTCTAGGACCAGCCGCCCTGGGTACTCAGGCCGCGGCTTCTTCGCGCCTGTCGCGCACCTTCACGTAGGCGATCGCCGCGTGCTCGGTGCAGTATGGCTTGCCCTGCATCGCCACGGCGTCGCAGAAGCGGAAGCTGCGCGTGCCGGGCTCGCCGAGCGGCCAGCAGCAGGACTGCGGGCGCGGGGTATGCATCGGCACGGGTCGCACGACGTGCGGTTTCGGGAGTTCCGGGCGGGCTCGCACCGGTATCGGGCGGGCAACCGGCGGTGCCGGTACCGTTGGTGCCTCGGCGGCAAGCGGCGGCAACGTCGGACCGCTGACGCGGCGCGGTATCACCGGACGGGGCGGCACACCCTCGCCGTCGCGGCGAATCGGCGACGGGCGGGCAATCAGATTCAGTCGATGGGCCTTGCCCACGACAGCGTTCTTCGAGATCCCCATACGCCGGCCAATTTCGGCGGTCGAATGTCCTTCCGCCCAAAGTTCCCGAAGGCGCGCGATGGTCTCGTCAGTCCACTCCATCTCGTGGGTCCTCTTTCCATCGACCACCATATACGGTAGCGCCATTACCGACCCCGTCAATCGTCCAGGAGCCGGCCGACCCAAAAAGTTGTGGATAACAGCTCGTATGACCCCAATATCTGGTTTTTGTGGTCATCGCGTGTTGATCGGTCGGGCCTGCCGCCCATGCTGGCGCGGTGGGCTAGAACAGCAACCCCTTGCGCAGCAACCCATGCACGCCCTTTTCGCCGTTGACGGTCTGGGTGACATGGAAATCGACCGCCAGCGAGCAGAACTGGTAGGCTTGCTGGCGAGACAGATTGCTGCGCGCGCAGATGAAGGCGATCATCTCGCGCAGCGCCTGTTTCATGGCGAGGTCGAGATCCGCGTTCATCCCCATGCTGATGAAGTGGCTCGCCGTCTCGGCGCGCGGCCAGGCAAGCAGCGGCGCCGCCCCGGCCCGTTTGTGCAGGGTCAGGGTAAACGTGCCGGTAAGGCAGGTTTCCAGCGCGTTGACGCAGACCTCGCCGTCCCCCTGCACGCTGTGGCCGTCGCCGGCCGAGAACAGCCCGCCGGGTGCGAAGACCGGCAGGTATAGCGTGGCGCCCTCGCCGATCTCCTTGTTGTCCAGGTTGCCGCCGTGCTCGCGCGGCTCAACGGTCGAGATGGTGCCGCAGGCCGGCGGCGGCGCCACGCCCATGACACCGAAAAACGGTGCCAGTGGCAGCTCGAGCCCGTACGGCAGCCGGCAGGTGCGGCGCGCCCGGTCGATCGGGATGTGGCTGAGGAAGCGCTCGGGGAAATCCTCGGGCAGGGTGCCGGCGAGCGCGCGGAAACCGCAGAAGCCCCAGTCGGCGCCGAACTCTATCTTTTCCACCGTCACTGCCAGCATGTCCCCGGGCGCGGCGCCGGCCACCGCCACCGGGCCGGTAATGATGTGGCCGGGCCCGCGCGGCACGGCGGCATGAATCGCCGCGAGTGCAGGGGGCACCTGCATGCCGGAGCCCGGCGGCGGCATCACGTCCGGGCCGCCGGAGACGCATTCCAGCACCACCGTATCGCCCGAGGCGATGGTCAGCACCGGCGGGATGTCGGCGCCGACCACCCCCCAACGGACCGTGTCGGGCGTGGCGGGGATGCGGTGGATGGCCATGGGGATGCTCCGGAGCGAAAGGACGGACATGGTTGCCCAGACCGGCGCGGCGGGCAACCCGGGGTGCGCCGGTATTGGCGCTGGGGTCCATGATCTATAGGTTACGATAGGGAAAGGGGAGAGCCGCGTGTCCGATCTCGCCGTCGCCGCAACAACAGCGTTGCGTCTCGTCGTGCATGGCGATGCCGCGTTGCTGCAGATCGTCGCATTGTCGTTGCAGGTCAGCTTCGCCGCGGTGTTGGCGGCTGCCCTGGTCGGGCTGCCGTTCGGGGCGTTGCTGGCGGTGGCGCGCTTCCCCGGGCGCGGCGCCCTGGTCATCGCCACCAACGCCCTGATGGGCCTGCCGCCGGTGGTGGCGGGGCTGCTCATCTACCTGCTGCTGTCGCGGTCCGGCCCGCTCGGGGCGTTCGGCTTGCTGTTCACCCCCACGGCGATGGTGATCGCCCAGGCCGTGCTGGTCGCGCCCATCCTGGC
>PLTJ01000179.1:0-400 GCA_003164455.1 Acetobacteraceae bacterium | reverse complement strand
CGGGCCAGCGCCGAGGTTGGCGCGGTGATGATCGTCGGCGGCAACATCGATGGCTTCACCCGCATGATGACCACCACCATCGCGCTGGAAACCAGCAAGGGCGACCTGCCGCTGGCCCTGGCCCTCGGCGCGGTGCTGATGGTGATCGTGCTGGGCGTGAACGCGGTGGCGCAGGTCGTCCGTGGCGCCTCGGCGCGCTGGGCGGGTTGATGCGCACCATGCCGGGCATCCTGCCGCTCATAGCCGAGGGACTGTGCTTCGAGGCGCGCGGGGTGGCGATCCTGCGCGGCGTCGATCTGGTGGTGCGGGCGGGGCCGCCGACCGTCGTGCTCGGGCCGAACGGCGCCGGCAAGAGCGTGCTGCTGCGCCTGCTGCACGGGCTGCTGGCGCCGAGCGCCGG
>PLTJ01000461.1:9571-10933 GCA_003164455.1 Acetobacteraceae bacterium | reverse complement strand
GCGGACTGCCGCCACCGCGCTGGCCGCGCTACGCGCCGCGCTCGGCGTGGCCGACGACGAGGCGGCCGCCGCGCAACTGGACCGCGTGCGCCGTGTGGCCACGGCCGAAAAGGAGCTGGCCGAGGCGCGGCGCCACATCGTGTCGCAGGGTGGCGACCATACCGAGGCGCAACTCGACGCCATGGCCGCCGCCGGCAGCGCCGAGGCGGAGGCGGCGCGCATCGCCACCCTGGCCGGGCGCCAGGGTGAACTCGGGCCGTTGGTCGAGGCGGCCTCGGCGGAGGCGCGCAGCGCCGCCGATGAGCGCAACCGGGCCGGCCAGGGCGAGGAAGCGCAGGAAGCGGCGGCGCGGCGCGAGGCGGCCCTGGCCACGCTGGCCCGCCACGCCGAGGAGGCGCTCGTGCTGCACGCCGCCGCCAGCCTGCTGCGCGCGGGTCTGGAGGCCGGGCGGGACGCGGAAGGCTCGGCGGCGGTGGCGCGCATCGGCGCGGTGTTCCGCCAGATCACCGGCGGCGCGCACGCCGGCGTGGCAGTGCAGGACGACGGCACCGACCGCGTGCTGGTGGCGCTGGAGGCCGACGGGACCGCCAGCAAGCAGGTCCCGGAGTTGTCCGAGGGCACCAGCGACCAGCTTTTCCTGGCTCTGCGCATCGCCGCGCTGGAAACCTATGTGCGCAGCAATCCGCCGCTGCCCTTCATCGCCGACGACGTGTTGCAGACCTTCGACGACGCCCGCGCCGCTGCGGCCTTGCGCGCGCTGCTCGATCTCTCGGCGTTTGTCCAGGTGATCGTGCTCACCCACCATCCGCACGTCCAGGCGCTGGCCGGCGCGCTGCCCGCCGGGACGGTGCATACGGTGGGGCTGAACGGATAGAAGCCGCCCGATCGCTGTTGCTGGTGTCGTTTGGGAACGGGATCGTTGCCAAGCGGTTCCGAGGGGGTTATCGTGTCGGCCAGACGGTCGAACGAGCTGGTCATCCGGGCAATGCGGATGTTTTTTCCCTGCTTCGTGTCGGTGATGAATCGCTGGTTGAGACCACCGGCCGGCATAACCGTTGCCCCGCATCGCCTTCGTCGCCGCTGGCTCGCCGCTGGCAGGGGAGCGCTGGTTGCGCCGGGCCGCCGCGCCGGTTGGCGCGGCCGGGCGATCACCGCGGAGCCGATGCATCACGAGATTCGGGAGGCGCCGGGGTTCGTGCCGCGAGCCCTCGCGCCCGACACCATCATGCGCAGGCCACCTGAGGGAGCATCGCGATGACGGAATACGTCGTGAGCAATGGCCAGACCAGCAGCGGCCTGCTGATAACTTCCGGCAATACGCTGGAGGTCCTGGGCGGCGGCACGGCCAGCGGCACGGTGGTG
>PLTJ01000461.1:0-9494 GCA_003164455.1 Acetobacteraceae bacterium | reverse complement strand
GCGGCACCGTCGTGAGCAGTGGCGGATCGCTGATTGCCATTCCCGGCGCGAACCTGTCCGGCACCGTGGTGCAGACCGGCGGCACGGTGGTGTCGACCGGAGTGCTGCTCGACTCGCCGCTGTCGGGGGTCACCGTTTATGGAAGCACCGCAACGGGCATCGCTGTCAGCAGCGGGGCGTTAGAATACGTTCTGTCCGGCGGCACGGCCAGCCGCACCGTCGTGAGCAGCGGCGGCTGGGCGTTCGTGTTCTCCGGCGGCACGGTTAGCGGCACCGTCGTGAGCGATGGCGGCACGGAGGTGGTCGGCTACGGCGTGTTCAGCAGCGGCTTCTGGCCTTCGGCCGGCAGCGGCACGGCGGTGGACACCACGGTGGACAGCGGCGGCATGGAGTGGGTGATCCTGGGCACGGCCATCGGCACGACCGTAAGCGGCGGCGGCTCAGAGCTTGTGATGGGCACGACGATCGGCACCACCGTGAGCAGCGGCGGTTTCGAGATGCTGTCCGCCGGCACGGCGAGCGGCACAAAAGTGGACAGCGGTGGCGTGGAGTTGGTCGGCTCCGTCCCGGGCCTGGACAGCGGCTCCGGGTCTTCGTTCGGAAGCACCACGGCGGTCGACACCATAGTGAGCGGTGGCGGCATCGAGATTGTGTTCTCCGGCGGCACGGCCAGCGGTACGGTCGTCAATAGCGGTGGATCGCTGATTGTCTTTCCCGGCGCGACCGTGTCCGGCACGGAAGTGCAGACGGGGGGCGCGGTCGTCTCGACCGGAGTTGTGTTTTTCTCCTTTCTGTCGTCGGGGGGCGCCTTTCTTGTGTCGGGGCTCACCGTTTATGGAAGCACCACAACCGGCGTTACTGTGAGCAGCGGAGGAACGGAATTCGTTCTGCCCGGCGGCACTACCAGCTTCACCGCGGTGAGCAGCGGCGGCAGCGAGGGTGTGTACTCCGGCGGCACCGCCATCGGCACGACCGTGAGTATCGACGGCGAAGAGGACGTGTTCTCCGGCGGCACGGCCAGCGGCACCTTCGTGAACGTCAGCGGCACCGAGTCTGTGAACTCCGGCGGCACCGCCAGCGGCACCGTCGTGAGCAGCGGCGGCGTCGAGTACGTGTCCTCCGGCGGCACGGTCATTGACACCGCGGTGTTCGACGGGGGCTTGGAAGTAATGTCCGGCGGCATGGCCAGCGGCACCGTCGTGAGCAGCGGCGGTGGCGAGGTTGTGGGCGCCGGCGGCACGACCAGCGGCACTGTCGTGAGCGGCGGCAGAGAGTATCTGTACGGCGGCACGGCCATCGGCACGACTGTGAGCAGCGGCGGGGTTGTGTCCAACTACGGCACGGCCATCGGCACCGTGGTGAGCAGCAGCGGGGTTGTGGACGATTTCGGCACGGCCATCGGCACCGTGGTGAGCAGCGGCGGCAGCGAGCTTGTGTACGGTTTCGGCACGACCAGCGGCACCGTGGTGAGCAACGATGGCCTGGAGTATCTGTACTCCGACGCTACGGCCAGCGGCACCGTGGTGAGCAGCGGCGGCTGGGAGCATGTGTCCTCCGGCGGCACGGCCATCGGCACCGTGGTGAGCAGCGGCGGCTTCGAGATCGTGTCCCAAGGTGGCACGGCGGCCGACACCGTCGTCAGCAGCGGGGGGACGTTGATTGCCCTTGGCTTTGCCGCCCTGCCCGGTACGGTGGTGGAAACCGGCGGTGCGGTCATCTCGACCGGAGTCGTTCTCTACTCGCCTGTCTCGGGGGGGACCGTCGCGGGAAGCACCGGGATCGGCACCGCTGTAAACAGCGGGGGGATGGAACTCATCCTGTCCGGCGGCATCGCCACCGATACCGTCGTGAGCAGCGGCGGCGGCGAGTATGTGTTCTCCGGCACGGCCAGCGGCACCGTCGTGCGCAGCGGCGGCGTCGAGGACATGGCCCTCCCGGATGGCTCGGTCACGGGCACCACGGTGGACAGCGGCGGCGCGATCGAGATCGACTTTTTTTCCCCTTGGGGCGCGTCGGCAAGTGTGGATTCGAGCGGCATGCTGACCGTCTGGTCCGACGGCAGTTACATCAAGCAACAACTATCGCCGGCCGATGCGGGTCAGCTCTTCGATCTCGGGTGGGGCGCAAACGGGTTGCTGCTCACCGCGGAGAGTGCTCCTTCCTGCTATCGCGCCGGCACGCTGATCCGCACCGATCGCGGCGAGGTGGCGGTCGAGGCGCTGTGCGTGGGTGATCGGATTGCCTCGGCGTTCGGCGGCACGGTGGCGGTGACCTGGCTCGGGCACCGGCAGGTGGATTGCCGGCGCCATCCGAAGCCGCAGGAGGTCTGGCCGGTGCGCGTCGCCGCCGGTGCCTTCGCGGCCGGCCAGCCGCGCCGCGACCTCTGGCTGTCGCCCGACCACGCCGTGTTCGTCGATGGCGTGCTGATCCCGATCCGCTACCTGATCAACGGCGCGACCATCGTGCAGGAACCGGTGGACGCGGTGACCTACTGGCACGTGGAACTGCCGATGCACGACGTGCTGTTTGCCGAGGGGATGCCGGCGGAAAGCTATCTCGATACCGGCAACCGGGGCGCCTTCGAGAATGGCGGTCCGGTCCGGCATCTGCATCCCGATTTCGCCTTGCGGGTGTGGGAGGAAGATGCCTGCGCGGGGCTGGTGGTGGACGGCGCCGAACTGATGGCGGCGCGAAGCTGGTTGTTGGCGCGCGCGGAGATGCTTGGCCACGGCTTCACGACAGAGCCGGCATTGCGGTTGGGCGTGGAGGGGCGTTTGCTGCGGCCAACAACAGACGGGAAGACATATCGATTTGGGCTGCCCCGCGGCGCAGAGAGGGGGCGCCTGATCTCACGCAGTTCGGTGCCGGCGCATGTCCATGGCGACAGCGATGACTACCGCCGGCTTGGCGTTGCCGTTTGCGGTATGGCGCTTGATGGGGTGGCGATTGCGCTGAACGATTTGCCGGGCGATGCGGGCTGGCACGACATCGAAGGCGGATCGTCCACGACCTGGCGTTGGACCAATGGCGACGCCGGGCTTGTGCTGACCGGTGGCCGCGATTTGGAAGTCGGCGTCCTGATGACGGCGCGGTACTGGGCCGCGGCCAAGGGGGCCAACGCGATGGCAGCCTGACGGGGCATAAGCGAATAAAAGTTTTTTGGTTCTTTTTTTCAAAAAAGAACGTTGTTCTTCACTGGGTGTTGGTGACACGCGTCGCCATTCCGTTGCGTTTTTGTTCGGCCAGGTGGATGGCGGTCCAGTCGAGCCGATCGGCATCCTTGCCCGCGGCCCGCGCGATGATGCGGTCCGCGTCGGCGGCGCGCGCGGCTGGCTGGCCGTTCGCTTCGATGGCGTCTGCATCCGCGACGTCGGGGTGCACCTGAAGATAAAGCTCCCCCGCCAGCCAGCCGACCTTAACCGGTTGGTTCACGACAACGACCGGGGTGCCGACCGGGACAAGCCGGAACAACGTCTCGATGTCGTCAGGATACAGCTTGATGCAGCCATGGCTGTCGCGCCGGCCGATGCTGTCCGGATTGTTGGTGCCATGGATGGCGTATTCGTCCCAGCCCAGGTACAGCGCCCGGTCACCCAACTCATTGTTCGGACCGGGTCCGACCCGGGCCGGCAGGGCGGGATTTTCCGCGCGCTCGGATGGCGTCGGGAACCACACCGGATTGGCTGCCTTGCGCGTGATCTGCGTGCGACCGAGAGGAGTCTCCTTGCCCACTTTGCCAATGCCGATCGGGAAGCTGAGGACCGGGCCGGCAGGCGAAAAGTAATACAGCCGCATCTCGGGAAGATTGACGACGATGCCACGCCGTGGCGCGTCGGGCAGGATATGCTGCGTCGGCAGGGCGACCGTCCGGCTCGCCCCGCGCCGCCGCGGCGCGATGCCTGGGTTCGCCGCCCTGGTCTCCACGTATCCGAGACCGTTGGCGCGGGCGACATCGCGCAGCGTCATTGTTTCTTGTGCGCTATAGAATTGCGGCGCGCCGATGACGTCATCCTGGCTGGCAAGCGCGCCCCGGCCGCAGAGCCCGAGCACACAGATCAGCGCCAGCATCGCCGGGGTGACGCCGCGGTTGTGGGTGGACGGTGCGTGCATCTGGGCCGGAAATCCCCCCATTGACGGCCGGAGTGGCCATGGTGACAGATGGCCCGGGATCTTCCGGGTTTCCCTGCACTTCTCCGTGCTTGCCGCCGGCGTCTTGACGGCGGGGTTTTTTCACGGCCTACACGACGCATCCGTCTTCAGCAGGAGGACCGCCCCATGGCCGACTACGTGATCGCTCCCCCCCCGGTTGCCTTCGTTCCCGTCGCCGGCGGTGGTCGATTCCCGGTGCGGCGGATTTTCTGCGTCGGGCGCAACTACGCCGAACACGCCCGCGAGATGGGCAGCGACCCCGATCGCGAGCCGCCGTTCTTCTTCGCCAAGCCGGCCGACGCGCTGCTGACCGGCGGCGCCGACATGCCCTATCCGCCGGCCTCCAACAGCCTGCACCACGAAATGGAACTGGTGGTGGCGCTCGGCGGCGGCGGCGCATCGATCGCCGTGGCCGAGGCGCTGGGTCATGTGTGGGGCTACGCCGCCGGGCTCGACATGACCCGGCGCGACCTGCAGAACGCCGCCAAGAAGGAAGGCAAGCCCTGGGACATGGGCAAGGGGTTCGATCACTCCGCCCCGATCGGCGACCTGATTCCCGCCGCCCGCTGGCCCGACCCGACGCACGGATTAATCGAACTCAAGGTGAACGGCGCGGTCCGTCAGACCAGCGATCTTTCGAAATTGATCTGGAGCGTTGCCGAGACCATTTCGTTCCTGTCCGGGCTGGTTCGTCTGGCGCCCGGCGACCTGATTTTCACCGGCACGCCGGAAGGCGTGGCCGCGGTGCAGCGGGGCGACCTGCTGGAAGGCATGGTCGCGGGCGTGGGCACGGTACGCACGCGTATCGTCTGACCATGACCGAACGCCTGCGTATCGCCACCTGGAACATCAACTCCCTGCGGCTGCGCCTGCCGCTGTTGGGGCGGCTGATCGAGGCGCTGCGGCCGGACGTGATCTGCCTGCAGGAGACAAAAGTTCCGGACGCGCTGTTTCCGGCCGGCGCGCCGGCGGAACTCGGCTATCCCTTCGCGGCGTGGCGGGGGATGAAGGGCTACAACGGGGTGGCGATCCTCTCCTGCCTGCCGCTCCAGGTGCTCGACATCGCGCCGGACTGGTGCGCCCGCGGTGACTGCCGGCACCTGTCGGTGGCGCTTGAGATGCGGTCCGGCCCGATCGAGTTGCATAATTTCTACGTGCCCGCCGGCGGCGACGTGCCGGACCGCGAGGCCAACCCGAAATATGCCCACAAACTCGACTTCGTGGCCGAGGCGACGACCTGGTTCGCCGCCCGTACCGCGCTGTCGCGCGCCGTGCTGGTGGGCGACCTCAACATCGCGCCGCTCGAGCACGACGTTTGGAACCACAAACAACTGCTCGGCGTGGTCAGCCATACGCCGCCGGAAACCGCTGGGCTGACGGCCTGGATGCAGCAGGGCTTCGACGACGCGGTGCGCCACTTCGTGCCGGCGGACCGCAAGCTCTACACATGGTGGTCGTACCGCAACAGCGACTGGCGCGCCTCCGACCGGGGCCGCAGGCTGGACCACATCTGGGTCAGCCGCGACCTCACGGACGGGCTGCAAAGCCAAACGATCCTGAAGGACGCCCGCGACTGGCCCCAACCCAGCGACCACGTCCCCGTGTGCGTGGAACTGGAGGTGTAGGAAGGCGCGCCTATGCCGTCAGCGGCTTCACGCCCTCGGGGTCGAGCCGGTAGCCGCCGCCTTCGGTGATCAGCAGGCGGGCGTTGGACGGGTCGGGTTCGATTTTCTGGCGCAGGCGGTAGATGTGGGTTTCCAGCGTGTGGGTGGTCACCGCCGAGTTGTAGCCCCACACCTCGTTCAACAGGATCTGCCGCGCCACCGGCCTGCTGCCGGCGCGATACAGGTACTTGAGGATGGCGGCTTCCTTCTCGGTCAGGCGGATGCGGTGGTTCTTCGTCGGCTCCTGCAGCAGTTTCGCGGCGGGCCGGAAGGTGTACGGGCCGATGGTGAAGACCGCGTCCTCGCTGTTCTCGAAGATGCGCAACTGGGCGCGCAGCCGGGCCAGCAGTTCGGCCAGGCGGAACGGTTTGGCGATGTAGTCGTTGGCGCCTGAGTCGAGGCCGCGCACTACGTCGGCTTCCTCGTCGGAGCCGGTGAGCATGATGATCGGCACCTTGACGCCGTTGCGGCGCAGCCGGACGCAGAGGTCGCGCCCATCGCCGTCGGGCAGGGTGACGTCCAGGATGAGGGCGTCGAACCGGGCGTTGCGCTCGTTGATTTTGGTTTCGGCTTCGCCGGCGGTCTCCGCCCCGGTGGCAGCGAACTCGCCATCCACGGCGAACTGCTCGGTGAGCATGGTCCGCAGGACGGCATCGTCATCGACGATCAGGATGGGGCGCTCGCCCGTCATTGGCTGGTTTTCCTTTGGTCCCACAAACGTCCGGGGGGCCAGGTCCCCCCGCCCTGTCGTCCGCCGGTAACGCGCGTCCGATTGGCTGCACCCAACGGTGCCTGCGATCGGACCCTATTCAAACACGTAACAGTAAGGTGCATACGGCCTTGTCGTTTCACAAGTCGCTCACATTATCGTGAGAAGCGGCCGGATGGATCGTGCCAGGCCATTCATACGCTATGCAGCCCTGCGGTTGCATGCGGTTGGGTGGCGGCCCACTTGCAATGCCGCCACAAACATCGACCAACCCGGCCTTGTACGGTATCCGGTAAGGGTATGACCTCTACGCTGGTGCGACCCCAATCCCCAGGCGATGGCTCGCCGGCACCCGCCGAGTCGGGCGCATTCGGAATGGCCGACCCGGCGGTGCTGCGTTTGCGCGCGGTGCACCGGGCGGTGGCCGATATCCGGCGCGGCACGCCGGTGCTGCTGCGCGCGGCGCCGGACCTGGTGCTGCTGGGCGCCGAGACGGCGGGAGCCCGCGGGCTGGCGGAGCTTCGGCAGGTGGCCGAGTCGGCACCGGTGCTGCTGCTGGCGCCAGTGCGCGCGGCCACGGTGATGCATCGGCCGGTGGTGCCGGCCCATCCGGCGCTGGCGCTGCGCCTGCCCGAGGCGCTGTTCGAGCCGGCATTCCTGCGCAGCCTGGCCGATCCGACCGCCGAGCAGATGTTGCCGGACGAGCCGGTGCTGCTGCCCGAGGCGCCGGAGTCGGCGCCGGCGGCGCTGATGCTGGTCAAGCTGGCGCGGCTGCTGCCGGCGGTGCTGGCGGCGCCGTTGCGGGCCGATGCCATGGCGCGCGCCGCCGAGATGCACCTGCTGACGGTGGCGGCGGCTGACGTGCTGGCCTATCCGCAGGCCATGGCGGCGAAGCTGACGCGGGTAGCCGAGGCGCAGGTGCCGATGGAGGGTGCGGCGGATGCGCGCATCGTGGCCTTCCGCGCGCCGGACGCCGGGGTGGAACACCTGGCCATCCTGATCGGCCAGCCCGAGCGGGCCGAGACGCCGCTGATGCGGCTGCATTCCGAGTGCTTTACCGGCGACCTGCTGGGCAGCCTGCGCTGCGACTGCGGCGCCCAACTGCGGGGCGCGATCCGGCGCATGGCCGAGGAGGGCGCCGGGGTGCTGCTTTACCTGGCGCAGGAAGGGCGCGGCATCGGCTTGGTGAACAAGCTGCGCGCCTACGCCTTGCAGGACCGCGGGCTCGATACGGTGGACGCCAACCGCGCCCTGGGCTGGGGGGCGGACGAGCGCAACTTCATGGTCGCCGCGACCATGCTGGAGGCGCTGGGGGTGCACCGCGTGCGGCTGCTGACCAATAACCCGGACAAGGTGTTCGCCCTGGTGGCCTGCGGGGTGGATGTGGTGCGCCGGGAGAGTATCGCCATCGCCCCGAACGGGGTGAACGACGCCTATCTCGCCACCAAGGCGGAGCGGTTCGGCCACCTGCTGGGCTGACGGGGCGCGCCGGGAAGGATCAGGATGAGCGAGGCAATCGTGCATCCGGACGGGCGGCTTGAGCTGCGCGGCCGGCTCTGGCGGTGCGCGCTGGGGCGCGGCGGCGTGCGGGCCTTCAAGGAGGAGGGCGACGGCGCCACGCCGGCCGGCCTGTTGGCGCTGCGCCGGGTGCTCTACCGCGCCGACCGGGTGGCGATTCCGCGCGTCGCGGTGAGCCGCGAGCCGATCGGCGAGCAGGATGGCTGGTGCGACGATCCGGGCCATGCCGACTACAACCGTCCGATTCGCCTGCCGCACCCGGCCCACCACGAGAAACTGTGGCGGCGCGACGGGCTGTACGACGTGCTGGGCGTGCTCGGCTACAACGACGCCCCGGTGGCGCGCGACCGCGGCTCGGCGATCTTTCTGCATGTCGCGCGGGGCGATTACGCACCCACCGCGGGCTGCATAGCACTGGCCCGGGCGGACCTGCTGGCGCTGCTGGAGGCTGGCGTGACGGCGCTGCGCGTGCTGGCTACGGATCGCGGCTGAGCCCCTGGGCGGCCAACGCGTCCAGATAGGCCTGCCAGCGCTGCGGCTGTTCGCGGCCGAGGCGGTGCAGATACTCCCAGGAATAGATGCCGGTGTCGTGCAGGTCGTCGAAGATCAGGCGAACCGCGTAGTTGCCGACCGGCTCGACCGAGAGGATGCCGATATGGCGGCGGCCGGCGATGGTGCGGCGCTCACCCGGTCCGTGACCCTGCACCTCGGCGCTCGGGCTTTCGACGCGCAGCAGTTCGGCGGGGAAGACGAAACGGTAGCCGTCGGCGAAATCCACCTCCAGTCGCTTCTCGGCCCGCTTCAGGCGGATTTCGGTCGGGGTGGGCATCAGGGTTGGTCCAGCGGGCGGGCCTCGTCGGGCAGCATGATGGGGATGCCGTCGCGGATAGGGTAGGCGAGGCCGGCGGCGCGGCTGACCAGTTCGTTGCGGACCTTGTCATACTCGAGGGGCTGGCGGGTCACCGGGCAGACCAGGATCTCGAGCAGCCGCGGATCGACCGGCGCGTGCGCGCGGGTCTCGGCGGGGAGGGGGGCATCGGCCATGGGCATGCGTTCCTGTCAGCTTGCGCCGGAGCGGCGCGGCGCGGTGCCCGCTTCGGCGGCGTGGGCGTCGATGTGGAGCAGGGCGAGCAGGGCGGCGGCACGGTCGGCTTGGGTGTCGGATTCCAGCAGCGCCTGTTTCTCGGCCGGGTCGAACGGGCAGGCCATGCACAGCGTGGTCACCAGGGCGTCGTCGGCCATCGCCGCGATGGCGTCCCAGTTGGCCTCGATGGCGCAGTGGGCGAAGTAGGCGCGCAGGGCCGCGAGCAGGGCCGGGCGGTCGAAGCCGGCGAGCGGGGCGGCGTCGAGGTCGGCGGCAAAGCGGGAGAAGTCGGCGCGCGCCAGGCGGTAGCCGCGGCGCGGGCCGAGTTCCTCGGCCAGGGCGAAGCGGATCACCCCGGTCAGGGTGACGA
>PLTJ01000348.1 GCA_003164455.1 Acetobacteraceae bacterium | reverse complement strand
CCGCCGATGCGCCGCGCCAGGTCCAGCCGCGTCGCCGCCAGCAGCCGCGCCCCACAGGCGGCGTAGGCGCCGGCCAGATCGGCGGCCTCGCCGGCATCCAGGCCAGCCGGCAGCACCACCGCCAGATCGGCGCTGGCGGTCGCGGCCAGGGCTGCGATCTCGTCGCGCTGAGCGGCATCGAAGGGGTCGCTGCCCGGCGAGTCGATCAACACCGGGGCGCCCCCCTCCCGCCGGGCCAACGCGCGCGCCAGCGCCGCCGGCGTGCTCGCCACCAGCAGTTGCAGGTCCAGCAGGCGGGTGAAGGCAGCCAGTTGTTCGGCCGCCCCAGCGCGCTTGCCGTCGGTGGTGACCACCACCGGCGCGATGCCGGCCATCACCAGCCGGGCGGCGAGCCGGGCCACGGTGAGCGTCTTGCCCGCGCCGGGGGGGCCGACCACCAGCAGCGGCGGCGCCGAGCGGTCCAGCGCCAGCTTCTCGAAGCCCAGCGCCGCCGACAGGGCGAAGGGCAGCGGTCCCGCTTGCAGCCGCCGCGCCAGTCCGGCCGGCACGCCGTGCCAGGCGAAGGCGGCCGCGCGCCGCGGGTCGGCGGATACCGGCGGGGATGGCAGGGGCGAGGCAGGGGCCTCGTCCTTCTCCAGGGCCGCGGTCACCTCGACGCCGCCCGCAACCCGGCGCGACGACAGCAGCAACGCGTCGGCCCCGAGTTCGGCGCGCACCTGCGCGATCGCCTCGGCGATCGCGGCGGCGCGGTAGAGCTTCAGGCGCATGGTGCGGCCTCGCTCAAATCGTCCCCACCGTGCGGATGCGGGCGCGCGGGAAGATCTCGGCCTGCGCCAGCACCGGCGTCGCCGGCCGGATGCGCTCGACGATGGCGCGCACGTGGAAGCGGATGCCGCCGCTGGTCAGCAGCACCGGGGTCTCGCCGGTCTGCGCCGCGCAGTCGAACACGGCCCGCAAGGCCTGCATGAACTCGCCGAGTTTGGACGGCGCCATCGCCAGTTGCCGGTCCTCGGGGGGGCCGGCCAACGATTCGGCGAAGGCCGTCTCCCACTCCGGGCTCAGCGTCACCAGCGGGATGTAGCCGGCGGCCCCGACATGCGCATCGCTGATCTGGCGCGCCAGCCGCCCGCGCACATGGCCGACGATGGTGGGGATGGCGTGCGCGCCGCCGGCGCAGGCCTCCTGGATGCCTTCCAGGATGGTCGGCAGGTCGCGGATGGAGATGCGCTCGGCCAGCAGCATTTGCAGCACCCGCTGCACGCCGCCGACGGTGATCTGCGCCGGGATCAGCTCCGCCACCAGTTTCTGCTGCTCGCGCGGCAGGTCGTCGAGCAGCTTCTGCGTCTCGGCGAAGCTAAGCAGCTCCGCCATGGTCTGGCGGACGATCTCGGTGAGGTGGGTGGCCAGCACGCTCGGCGGATCGACCACCGTGCAGCCCCGGAACACCGCCTCCTCGCGCACCGACGGGTCGATCCACAGCGCCGGCAGGCCGAAGGCCGGCTCGATGGTGCGTTCCCCCGCCAGGTCGGGAATGCTGCCGTTCGGGTCCATCGCCAGCATCATGCCGGCCCGGATTTCGCCGTGCCCGGCCTCGATTTCCTTGATCCGCACCGAGTAGCCGTCCTGGGCCAGCTGCATGTTGTCCTGGATGCGCACCGGCGGCAGCACGAAGCCCATCTCGGAGGCGATGGTGCGGCGCAGCGCCCTGATCTGCTCGGTCAGCCGCGGGGTCTCGCCGCCGGCCAGGCCGAGCAGCCCGAGCCCCAGCTCGAGCCGGATCATGTCCATGCGCAGCGCTTCGTTGATCGGCGGCTCGGCGGCGATGGCGGGCGCTGGCGGCGGCGCTGCCGGCACGTCGGCCGGATGGCGGTGGCGCAACCAGGCCCCGGTGCCGGCCAGTCCGGCCAAAGCGAGGAAGGGCAGCGCCGGCAGTCCCGGCATCAGCGCCAGCACCGCCGCGGCGCCGCCGGCCAGGGCCAGCGGCTTGGGGTTGCCGCCCAGTTGGCGCATCAGCGCCGCATCGGCCGAACCCACGGTGGCGCCTTTGGTCACCACGATGCCGGCGGCGGTGGAGACCAGCAGGGCGGGGATCTGCGACACCAGCCCGTCGCCCACGGTCAGGGTGGTGAAGGTGGCGGCGGCGTCGCTGAAGGCCATGCCGTGGCGCACCAGTCCGATCGCCAGCCCGCCCAGGATGTTGATGCAGGTGATCAGCAGCGCCGCGATGGCATCGCCGCGGACGAATTTCGCCGCCCCATCCATGGCGCCGTAGAAGCCGCTTTCTTCCTCCAACTCGCGCCGCCGGGTGCGCGCCATCGTTTCGCTGATCGAGCCGGCGGAAAGCTCGGCGTCGATCGCCATCTGCTTGCCCGGCATGGCATCCAGGCTGAACCGCGCCGCCACCTCGGCGACGCGGCCGGAGCCCTTGGTGATGACCATGAAGTTCACCACCAGCAGGATGGAGAACACGATCAGGCCGATCACCACGTCGCCGCCCATCAGGAAACCGCCGAAGGCCTGCACGACGTGGCCGGCGGCCAGCGAACCCTCGCTGCCCCGCGACAGGATCAGCCGCGTGACGGCGACATTCAGCGACAGCCGGAGCAGCGTGGTCAGCAGCAGCAACGTCGGGAAACTGGTGAAGTCCAGCGGCCGTTGCAGGAACAACGCCACCATCAGCACCAGTACCGACAGGGTGATGGACAGCGCCAGCCCGAGGTCGAGCACCAGCGTCGGCAGCGGCAGGATCAGCACCGACAGCAGCGCCACCACCCCGATCGCCAGCCACACATCGGTGCCGGGCGCGCGCAGCTGCAGCCTGGCGGCAAATCCGGTCAGCGGGATCGGCGCGCTGTCCGACACCGCCGGTCAGACCTGAAGACCGGCCAGCGGCACGGCAATGCCGGCGGGCGGCGGCGGCACCGCGATGCCGTGCGCCGCGTAGTCGCGCAGCTTGTTGCGCAGCGCCCGGATGGAGATGCCGAGGATGGTGGCAGCATGCGTGCGGTTGCCCAACGTGTGCGACAGCGTCTCCAGGATCAGGTCGCGCTCGACGTCGTTCATGCGCCGCCCGACCAGCCCGGCGATGCCCTCGCCCGCCGGCGCGGCTTCGCGCTCGCCGGCGGCGGCGGGGCGGCCCGGCGCCAACTCGATGGCATCGGCGTCGATCACATCGCCGCCGGCCAGCAGCACGGCGCGGTGGATGGTGTTCTCCAGTTCGCGCACATTGCCGCGCCAGGTGTGCGTGGTCAGCAGGCGCATCGCCTCGGCGCTCAACGGGCGCATCGGCAGCCCGTTCACCTCGGCGTAGTGGCGGGCGAAATGCTCGGCCAGCGGGGCGATGTCGCCGGGCCGCTCGCGCAGCGCCGGGATGCGCAGCGACACCACGTTGAGACGGAAATACAGGTCTTCGCGGAACGTGCCCCGGGTCACTTCGCCCGGCAGGTCGCGGTTGCAGGTGGCCAGGATGCGCACGTTGACGCGCACCGGCGCACTGCCGCCGACCCGGTCGATTTCGCGCTCCTGCAACGCGCGCAGCAGCTTGGCCTGCAGGCGCAACTCCATTTCGCTGATCTCGTCGAGCAGCAGCGTGCCACCGTCGGCCGCCTCGAATTTTCCGACCCGCCGCGCCAGCGCGCCGCTGAAGGCGCCCTTCTCGTGGCCGAACAGCTCGGATTCGAGAAGGTTCTCGGGAATCGCCGCGCAGTTCAGCGCCACGAAAGGCCCGCCGCTGCGGCGCGAGCGGCGATGGATATGCCGCGCCAGTACTTCCTTGCCGGTGCCGCTCTCGCCGGTGATCAGAACAGAAGCGTCCGCGCCCGCCACCTGTTCGGCACGGCGCACCGCGGCCAGCATCACCGGGTCGCGCGCCACCATCGCGTGGCTTTCGCCATCGGCGGCTTGCAGGATGG
>PLTJ01000428.1 GCA_003164455.1 Acetobacteraceae bacterium | reverse complement strand
GACTCGGGCGAAAAGTACACGCCTTTCGATCACTTCAACATGACCACCCAGGCCATCTTCAATCCGCAGACCGGGTCCAAGAAGGCCAACTGCACTCTGTCCACACTGGGGAAGGGATCAGGGAGCAGCGACGAAGTTCATCCGAACTCCGATCAGATTTTCTATGTGCTGGCCGGCACCCTCAACGTTCTGGCCAACGGGGTTCTGCTCGGCACAGCGCGTCCGGGAGACGCGGTGCTGGTCACGGCCGGCGACGTGCACGCCGTCAGCAACGGCGGCGAAGGGGCGTGCTCATATCTCGCCATCACCGTTCCCCCCCTGGAAGCGACGCATTGATCCGTCGGGGCAGGCCGCCTGGCTCCGCGGGCGAGCCTGCCGTCTCTTTGGCACGGTGGAAGGCAAACCATGACCGATAACGTGCGCATCACTGTTTTTTTCCGCCACGACCAGTCGAAGAACCTGGCCCAGATCGATGACATCCTGTTTGCCCAGGGGTTCTGGTCCAGCTTTCCGCCGGCCGGCGTGACGATCGTCTCCTGGCAGGTTCTGATGGGAATTGGTCAGGTGCTGACCCTGGAAATGCCGCCCGAGAAGGTCCGCGAAGTCAACGTCATGATCGAATCCAAAGCGTGGGGCGCCTTCAGGACTGAATTCTATCCAACCTACGACTTCATGTCGGTCCTCGAGAAGAAGCGGGCCATGGCCGCGACCTGGAAACCGCAGGAGGAAACCGGAAAGAAATGAGAGTTCTTGCGGCGGCATTCGTCACTGTGGTCCCGGCATCGGCGGGAATGCAGCCAGTTGGTTGCTAAAGAAAAACCATTCCATTGTGCCGAGGACAAAGTGCCCAATGAGAAGGCTCGCAACCAATACAATTACGGAACTCGACAAGGAGTCGCTGCTTCTCCGCAGCGTTTACTTGTTCTATAACGACAAAATGAATATCCAGACGATCGGGCGCAAACTTGGCATCTCCCGTTTCCGGGTGTCGCGCTATCTGAAGGAGGCCGAGGAGAAGGGTGTCGTCAAAATAGAAATCAATGACGACAAGATCTTTTACGAGAGCCTCGCCTGTGAATTACAGGAGAAGTACAAGGTCGGCCGGGTCATCATCGTCCCCGTGACGGCCACCATGGACGAAGACCTGGTCCGCAAGATGGTGGGACAGAAATGCGCCGAACTGCTGTCCAGCGTCACGCAGGAATTCACCATCGGCATCACCTGGGGGCGAACCATCGCCCTCATGATCGAGAGCATCTCGGAGAGCGGCCTGAAGGTCAGAAGAATCGCCGAGTTGACGGGAGGGGGCGGCCTGATCAATGCGGGTATTCCGACCAACGCACCGGCCATATTCGCCAAGAAGCTTCTCACTCATTGCTACCAGATGCCCTCGCCGATCATCGTGAGCAGCGTCGAGATCGGCCGGTCCCTCAAACTGGACAAGTCGATCCGCACCGCCCTGGAAATGAGTAAGACGAGCGACATAGCCATCTGCGGAATTTCCACTCTCGACGAAAACTCGATGCTGTTCCGGGCGGGATTCATTGACGAAGACGACCTGGCCAGCCTGAAGGCGAAAGGTGCCGTGGGATCCATCCTCGGGCGATTCTTCGACAAGGACGGCCAGGAAATCGATTCCGAGTTCAAGGAGCGGGTGATTTCCATCGACTTCGAGGACTTCCGCAAGATCCCCGAACGTATCTTTCTGGCGGGCGGTTGGGGCAAGGCGGAATGCATTCGCGGCCTGCTCAGGGGCGGCCTGGTATCCACCATCATCACGAACAACATCACTGCGTCCGAGCTCGCGTGAGGACATGCTGAAGGAAGAACAATGCTTGCCACCTACACCATCAGGCAGATCCAGACCGGCTGGCAGTTCCTCGACAAGGCCGAGTACGGCACCTTCCGCGAGGGCTACGGCACCATCATCAAGCACCCGGTCTTTTGTTGGCTGATCGAGGGACAGGGACGCAAGATCCTCGTCGATACGGGGATGAGCGACACCGAGCATTCGGTCAAGCACCACCATGACGGGCTGCAGGAACCGGGCCAGGCCATCCACGAGCAGCTGGCCCGGGTGGGTGTCAGCTGCGAGGCGATCGACATCATCCTGTTCACCCATCTGCACTGGGACCACTGCTATAACCTCGAGAAGTTTCCCCAGGCCCGCCTGTTCGTCAGCGAAAAGGAATACCGGTTCGCTATGGATCCCATCGGCATGTACTGGAATTCCTACGAATCGCCGCAGACCGGGCTGAGCCCCGCCTTCCGCTCGCGCAATTTCAACCTGGTGAACGGCGAGGAGGAGATCCTCGAAGGAATCCGCATGATCCCGACGCCGGGCCACTCGCCGGGACACATGGCCGTCTCGGTCAACACGACGGCCGGCGAATACTTCCTGGTTGGCGACCTGGCCCTGCTGCGCGAAAGCTTCTCGCCAGACAAGAAGCGCGGCTGGCCGATCACCATGCCGGGCCGCTTCTACAACTGCGTCGAGCTGTGGAACTCGATCGTCGACGTTCTCCACCGCGCCGACCACATCCTGATGACCCACGATCCCGAACAGATCGGCCACGTCTCGCCCACCCTGGGCGAGGACATGTATCCCTGATCCTTCCAGCGCAGATGGGGCCTGGGCGATGACTGAGCAATTCGGCACGATTATCGGCTCGATGCAGCGCTTTGCTGAACGGGCCTACAACAGCGGGATCCAAACCGGCAACGGCGGCAATCTCAGCGTCCGCGTCCCCGGCACGCAAACCATGCTCATCAAGGCCAAGGGCGGATCGTTCGCCGACCTGCAGGAGGCGAACATCGTTCACACCGACTTCGACGGCAAGGTGCTGACCGGATCGTCCGAGCCATCGCGCGAATTCCGCACGCATGCCCTGATCTACCGCATGTGCCCGAATGCCGGCGCCGTGTTCCACAGTCATTCGCCCTGGTCCATCGCCTGCGCGGGCCGCCTCGAGCGGGTTCCGCTGGTCAGCATGCACATGGAAATGAAGTTGGGCGGCATTCCCGTCATGGTGTCCAATGGCCACGCCGACGCCAGGATGGCCGACGAGCTGGCCGGTTTCCTCACCGCCAATCCGGGGGTCAAGGCCTTCATCCAGAGGCGGCACGGCATCTTCAGCATGTCCGGGGATATCGGGGATGCCGAAATGCAGGCCGAGCTCGTCGAGGAATGCGCCAAGATCGCCCTGCTCGAGCTGATGAGCGAGGGACGACATTGAATGACCGCCGCGCTGACCTTTCTCCTCCCCACCACCCTTGACACCAAGGGAAAAGAGACCGGCTTTTGCCGCGACCTCATCGCCGCCAGGGGCCATCGCTGCCTGGTGATCGACATCGGGATGATCGGCGAGGCTGAGATCGAGCCCGATATCGACCGCCATGCGGTGGCCCGGGCAGCCGGCACCGACCTCACCGCGATCGCGTTGGGCTCAAAGAACGACGGCATTCTGGCGATGGGCAGGGGGCTGGCCAGGATCACCCGCGGCCTCGTCGCCGCCGGCAAGGCGCACGGCATCCTGGGGATCGGCGGCGGCCAAGGCACCATGATGGCGACATCGGCCATGCAGGGGCTCCCCTTCGGCTTTCCCAAGGTCATGGTCTCGGCGATCGCCAATGGCGGACAGGCCTTTGGCCCCCTGGTCGGCACCAGCGACATCGCGATCATTCATTCGGTGGCCGATATCCTTGGCCTCAACGTGATCACCCGTCGGGTCCTGGCTGAAGGCGTCGGTGCGGTGATCGGCATGGCCGAGACCGCCAGCCCGGCGTCGGGCGAAGAGCGCCGGGCTGTCGGCGTCACCTCGGCCGGCGTCACCACGCCCGCCGCCCGCACCATCCGTGAGGTGCTGGAGGGCCATGGCATCGATGTCATCGCCTTCCATTGCAACGGCATCGGCGCCCACGCGATGGAAGACCTGGTCACCGAGGGGCGCATCCAGGGTGTGATCGATCTCAGCCCCAAGGACGTCATCGACGGCCTCTACGGCGGCATCTTTCCCGCCTATCCCGCGCGCCTGTGGCCGATCCGGGATGCCGGGATCCCCTGCATCATCGTGCCCGGCACGCTGGATTTCATCCTGGACGGGCCGCTGGCGAGCGTGCCGCCCGAGCGCCGAGGGCGCAAGTTCGTCGTCCACAACCCCGTGCATACCCATGTCCGGGCCACTTACGAGGAAATGAGGGCGGCCGGCCGCTGGATCGTGGACCGCCTGGTCGGCGGCTTGGTCGCCATCATGATCCCCAACAAGGGCTTCACCCAGACCAACCGGGAGGGTGGGCCGATGTTCGACCCGGAGGCCGACGCGGGATTCGCCGCCGGCGTCCGCGAGGCGCTGGCGCAGCACCCCGAAGCCGCCATCACCGTGACCGACTACGACCGGCACATCAACGATCCCGCCTTCGCCACCGAAGTCGCCGAGACGATGTTCCGGATGCTTGGAAAAACCGACAAGGATCGACCGTGACCGACGACAGGAAGGCCTTTTTCGCGGAAACCTCCGCGCTCGACATGAGCGAGTATGTCGTTTTCGATTATTTCTTCGAATCAACGGTGGAACCCACCGAGGCCGCCGCGCATCTGTGCCAGGAACAGTCAACGGCGCAATGGTGCCGGGTTGGCGTGGAGGAGGATCTGCGTCCCCTGCACGCCGCCCGGGTCATTGACCTCGTCGTCGAGCGCCGCCCGGACAAGCCCTGCCTGCCGTTCCAGATCGACCGCTGGGACAGGCTGTGGGACTGCCGCGTCAAGATCGCCTATCCGATCCGCAACATCGAGGCCTCGATCCCCAACCTGCTGACCGCGGCCTGCGGCGAAGGGGCCTTCTTCAGCCCCGGCATCCACGCCATCAAGCTGCACGACATCCTTTTCCCGCCGGGCTATCTCGAGCGCTTCGAAGGGCCGAAATTCGGCGTCGAGGGGCTGCGCGCCTGGACCGGCGTTTACGACCGGCCGCTTTTCCTGGGCGTGATCAAGCCGAACATCGGCCTCGCCCCCGAGCCGTTTCGCGACCTCGCCTACCAGAGCTGGTTGGGCGGCCTCGACATCGCCAAGGATGACGAACTGCTCTTCGACACGGCCTGGTCGCCCTTCGAGAAGCGCACCCGCCTGCTCGGCGAGGCCCGCCGCCGGGCCGAGCAGACCACCGGCAAGCGCTGCTGCTACCTGGCCAACATCACCGACGAAGTCGACCGCCTGCTGGACCTGCACGACATCGCCGTCCGCAACGGTGCCGACATGCTGATGATCAACGCCATGTGCACGGGGCTGAGCGCGGCCCGCATGGTGCGCAAGCATACCGCCGTTCCGCTGGTCGCTCATTTCGATATGGTGGCTCCCTTCACCAAGGCGCCCTATTACGGGATCCATTCGCGGGTGATCACCAAGCTGCAGCGGCTGGCCGGGTTCGACGCCATCATCTTCGCCGGCATGGGCGCGCGCATGAAGACCTACCGCAGCGCCGTGCTGGACGACGTCAAGGCCTGTCTGCGGTCGATGTCGCTGCGGCCGGACGGCACGCTGGATCCGTCAACGGACTGTCCGATCAGGCCGGCCCTACCGGTGCCCGGCGGCTCGCAATGGGCCGGTTCCCTGAAGCCACTGTTCGAGGACATCGGCACCACCGATTTCGCCATCGTTCCCGGCCGCGCCGTATTCGGTCATCCGGACGGGCCCAAGGCGGGAGCCATGAGCCTCCACCAGGGCTGGGAAGCGGTGACGGCCGGCGTATCGCTGGACGATTATGCCCGTGATCACCAGGAACTGGCCGTGGCTATCAGCCACAACGCGGAATGACGCCGCCGAAGAACGGCCGTGACGTTGGGATTGCCCCGGTTTCGTGGACGGTTTGATGGCATGGGTTGTGAAATCGCACCCAACTTTGACCCCATACCGGCACCTCCATACGGCGTTGATGTTCACGGTGCTGGCGATGCTGGCCGGAGCGGTGTCGTATCGTCAGGTCCACGCCTTCATCCGTACCCATCTTGACCGGCTGAACAGCACGTTTGGGGTGTTCCTGCGCAAGGCGCCAGCTTACACGACCTTACGTTTCATCCTTCAGGGGCTTGACGGGGCGGAGCTCGAGCGGGTTTTCCGCCAACACGCGGCGGCGCTGGCGAGGCCCACCGCCGAAGGCAGGGCCATCCCGGCCTGCGTCGCCATCGATGGCAAAACACTGCGCGGCAGCTTCGACGCCTTCAACGACCGCAAGGCGGCGCAGGTGTTGAGCGCCTTCGCCAGCGATGGTCAGATCATCCTCGGCCACTTGGTGATCGCCGAGAAAAGCAATGAAATCCTCGGCGCCCAGGACATGATCGCCACTCTGGGTCTGACCGGACGCCTGTTCACCCTCGACACCATGCACGCCCAAAAAAACATT